>NZ_SMKS01000010.1:0-134463 GCF_004348435.1 Saccharopolyspora terrae
GTTGGGCGATGCGCGGCATGTCCTCAGGCGGCGTGGTGACGACGACGGTTCCAGTCACCGACGCCACGGCCAGCCGGTGGGACGGGGAGAAGGCGCTGCGGCTCTTCGCGGCGATGGAAACCGACGATCCGGTCCCGGAGGACCTGATCATGAACTGACGTCAACGTGATTTCTTCCGGTGAGGATGCGCCTAACGCGGTCGGATCGGGCGCCGCGTGGTCGGCACGGCGCGCTCCGTCGCCGACTTCGACGATGGGATCGAGTTCGAACCGCTAGGTCCATCGATGGTGTTGGGACGCCGGCTTCGGTGAGCAGCTCGAACCACCCCAGTGCGCCGGGTTCGCTGAGTTTCGCGCGAGGGTCGGGCGCAGTTCGTCACGATTGGCGGTGCGGTCGGCGTTTCGGACGAACCGGGCGTCGTCGGCGACGTCGGAAAAACTCGAGCACGTCGCACAGCTTGCGGAGTTGAGCGTCGTTGCCGGCGGGCGACGATGAGAGAGCGCCTGAGCGACTTGCACATCGCCGGCACTCCGCCGGATCACTAGGAAAGTGGAGAGCTTGGTCGGCCGATGATGACCGGGTTTCTTGATCGGCAGCAACAACGCGGGCTGAGTCGGGGGAGGAGCCGGTGTGCCGTGCCCGTTACGGTCAGGGACACCGGAGTCCCCGAGGTCGAGGAGCGATCAATGCCGCACGTGAACATCAAGCACTTCCCGAAAGAGGTCACCGACGAGCAGAAGCGGAAGCTTGCGGAGTCGATCACGGTCGCCCTGATCGAGCACCTCGGCACCCGGGACGGAGCCGTGTCGGTCACGCTGGAGCCGGTGGAGAAGGAGGTCTGGAACGAGATCGTCGTGGAACCCGAGATCAACGGCCACCCCGAGCTCCTGATCAAGCGTCCCGACTACCTGCGGGCCCAGGGCTGAGACCGTCGAGGAGCAGGTGCACGTAGGTGTCGGCGACCTCGTCGGCGGTGCCCCGGATCCAGTTGCTGACGCCGTTGAGCATGTCGAGGATGCCCAGCGCCGCGAGTTTCGGTTTCATGGTGCGGTATTCGCCGCTGCGCATGCCCGCGGCGAGGACGTCCCTCACGCGCTGGTTGTAGTACTGCAGGTACTTGTCGATCGTCGAGATCGGAGTGGCGGGTCATCCGCCAGCAGTCGACGATCCGCCACGGCATCGTCGAGACGACCCGCCCAGCGGCGTTGCACGCCGGGTGCCTGCTGGTCGCATGAGTGGCTACGCGATGGTCGATTCGCCGAGCACGACTTCGATCCCGGTATCCGACAGGACGCACTCGAACAGACGGGGGAGCGAGGCCTGAACACTGTCGCACTCCTGCGGGAGTGAATGGATCGTTGGTGGATCTGGTGGTTCATTGCCCGAGCGGCCTGGTGTGCGCCTTACTGAAATCGGCTGCACGACCGCACCCGAGCTGTTGCACGAGGGAGGGCACCATCATGGTGGATTGCGACATTTACACGGTGCAGAGCGGCGATACGCTCTCGGAGATCGGTGAATGGTTCCACGTTCCGTGGAAGACCCTCCAGCACCTCAACGACATCCAAGACCCGGACCTGATTCACCCGGGTCAACGGATCCGTTTGACCGATGATGGACAGGTGTGCCGGGTCTACACGGTGCGAGAGGGCGACACGCTGTCGGAGATCGGTCAGCGGTACCGCGTGGACTGGCAGAGGCTCGCGCACTACAACCACCTCGACGATCCTGACGTCATTCGTCCGGGACAGAAGATCTGCATTCCGCAGCAGGCCGGACACGGCTGAGAGCGCCGGGAGGTCCGTGCGCGATTCGGCAACGAGATCGGCGACTGCATCACGATGTCCGTCACCATCAGGCCTGTCGAGCAGGACTAGGTGTTGCGTCAACAGGTCGTCGAGGCTCTCGGACCGTTTCTTGCAAGCGTTCTCGGGGATAACGATCAAATAGTCTCGCCGATGGGAGCTCCGAATGCCGTGGTGTTCCACGCGCGCCACCCCGGCCACACCAGAGTGGACGTGGTAACCGGCGACGCCTGGACCACCTTCGAGACGACAGAGATCGACCTCGCTGTCGAGCCGTAGCCAGGTGGCAGGATCAACGCGTCCGGGGGGCTCGGGGAATGGCCATGACCGCCTTGGCCTGTTGGTTCCTTTGTCTGTCGTTTCGGACGAGGACTGAGAGGAAGCGGCGTCTGACGAAGGCGCGGTGCCGTCTCAGGTGAACTCAGGTTGTCTCGACTCGTCCGTTGCCCTCATTCACCTTCTACTGAGAGATCGGAGTGGCGCCGCAGCTCATCGGCAGCGGGCTCGTCGCCTCGCGGCACGTCTGCGGTGGGAGGAGCGACTTCCGCCTGCTGGCCTCCTTCGGCTGGATCCGACGAGTGCACCCGTGCAGGCTGGTCCTGCTGCGTCATGACATCAACCTTTCCGCTGGCACCGTGCCTGGTGGAGCGCGGTGCGAGGCCGGTGCCCAGGTGGTTCCCCGCCTTCAGGGGCCGTAAACGTCGTTCTCGCGAGGCTTCCCGCCGGGCAGACCCCGTTCGCCCGCGTGGAGCCGATGAGGATCAGGTCGACAACCGGACCGGTGTCCGTCAGCAGAGGGTGCGGTCGATGTGACGGCTGAGGGCGGTGTCGTCGAAGCCGGTGACCGACATCTCCCCGGGCACGGCGCGCTTCGCCGAGGAAGCCCATCGCGCCGTCTTGTGCATCAGCGACACGGAACCAGATGACCCGACTGCCGAACCCTGGATTCCCTCTGCAGGGATGCTGCCAGGGTTCAGCGCGAAACCAGCACAGCCGCCGGCTCTCGACTTCCCGGGACTCATCGGGACGACGCCGAGGCCAACTCGCTTCGCTCTCGCCGGGTCACGGTTGTTCCAAGGACCGCAGCAGTGTTGGCAAGGACAGTTCGCCGAGCGGCTGGCACCGGAACACCGCGCGACCGTCCTGGCTGATCAACAGCAGTGGCATCGCCGGGAGCTGTTCGAGCAACGGCACGAGCGCATCGGGGCGACCGGGCGGCCCGACGTCGAGGACGACGATGTCTGCCCGCGCTCTGCGGATCTCGTCGATGACCCGGTTCGTGTCATGCGCTTCGCCGACGATGAAGACATCCGGTCGACGGGCGACGGCCGTCTCGATGATCTCGCGCATCAGCCGGGGCACATCGACCAGGAAAACCCTGGTGCTCACCCTGATGGACCTCCTTGCCCCCGGCTCTCAGCGTGCGGCCCGCCATCGTCCCGAGGTATGGGTCACCAGGTTCAAAGTATGTTCATCTCAGCACGTAGCTGCCGAGCGGCTGGTGTCGGCGCGTAGCTCAACGCGAGGGGGCATCGCCGGAATCTCCGGGACTTCGGTCGTTCTGCGTCGACCGAAGGGGACGAGCCGAGGAGGGTCTTCTCTCCGGCTGGTCTGCGGACGGTGCAGTCTCGATCAGAGCTGTTCCCTGCTGGTCCACGATCCGCGTGAACAGTTGTTGGCCCGCACCGAAAACGATGGCCCATCCGATGATCTGCGCTGGTGAGTCGAGGGCGCTCAGCCCCGGCACGAAGTCCGCCCGCATCAGCAGCAGACCGAGAACAGCTGTGAGCGCACCGGCGGGCACCTTCAACACGGCGAGCGCGGACGGGATGTTGTAGGCCGTGTCGCTCTTGTTCAGGCGGTGCAACGTCGCGGCGCCCGTGACAGCCGCGGCAATCGCACCGACCAGCTGGATGACGACGTAATCCCAGGGCGCCCAGGGGTATGGGGGAGGCACCTGCAGCGGCCAGGAGAGCCCTCTGGGAGCGAGTCCCAGTGGACCTTCGCGGGTAGGGCACACCACCTGCGCAGTGGTCGCCTGGGTGGGGGCGGCCGGCCCCCCGAGTTCGTTGACCGGGTAGAAGCACAGCGGGTTCATGTTCGGAAAGACGAACGTGATGGCGGCGACCAGGCAGGCGGCCGCAGCCAGACCAGCCGCCCACCTGTAGACCAGGCGCTCGAAGCTGCGGACCTCGACGACTTCGTACGCTTGGACGTTGTACGCCTTGGCAACGGCATCGACCACTGCCTGCCGTTGGGGTTCCACCAAGACCGGCTCCGCGCGCTGCTCGTTCCGCCTCCTCCGCCTGGTAGTCGCGAGGCTCTCTCCCTGTTTGATCCGGATCGCCTCCTGCCGAGCCATGATCCTCTCGACCTCTCCTCGGAGGTAATCCGTGCTCGGCAAGTACTTCTGGATCAATGTGACGAGGTCGGGAAGCATCCCTTGGAAGGTAGGAAGCGAAACGGCCCTCAGCAGGAGGGCGTGCGCTTCGTTGGTGTTCGCGAGCGCGCCGTCCATGTTTCCGCTGCGAGAAAACCACTTCGCACATGTGACGAGCTCTTCTGCCCGAGCCAGGTGCGCCACGGCCTCGTTCAGGAGTTCCTCCCGGGCACCCTGCGCAGGCTGCAGGTCACGGCCCCGGGCGGGTCGACCCCGCTTGCGCTCCTCGGCAACGAGCTGTTTCTCCGACTCGACCAGCGCTCGCAGCGTGGCAATGCGTGCGAGAAGCCGCTGCCCCCAAGGCCACCGGGTTCTCCGATGACCACGTTCTTCATCGCTCGTGCGATTCATTGCAAGCACCTCAGCGGTCCGCGCCCGGCCCGCCAGAGCAGTCGCGCGATCAGAATGCCTGGTCTGCTCCGGCCAATCCAGCACGAGGAACTCGTACGAACATCCCCCAACGAGAAGCCGTCCAACCAAGGAGTGCTCCCGGCGCAGATCCGCCCCCAGAGTCTTGGCCGGCGCCTCCCCGCGGATCGCGCCCGATCAAACCTGTGGTCGTCCCACCGCAGGAATGATCGATTTGATCGGTGGTGCCGTAGTTGCCGCCGAACCATGTACACGATCCCACGTGTTTCGGTTCGTGCTATAGGGTCCTTTGACTCTGTTGGCTTGTTTGATTGCGATGCCTCGGTCTGTCGTCGCGCGGATCGATGTGAAACTGTGTGCTCGCACATTTCCGTGCGCGTAATCGATCTGCGTCGACGATCCGGACGATTCGATTCCTGAAGGTGTGGGGAACATTTGGCATCGCTCAACAGTTCGCGGCTCGATATCTTGAGCGTTGAGCCGGGCCAGGCGACGCGTGGCGAGTGGAGAACGCTCGTCAGATGAGGTGAAGCGTGCTCACGGAGAACGGCAGCGCGCAGGGGCGCGCTACAATTAAATTGCTTGCGCCCGGGAGCGCGAGTGTTTTCCGGCCGCGCGGGAGTGACTGGGTTTCGCGTCGATCTCATGGTAGCAGGGTGATTCACCATGGTCGATCTCATTATCGTTGCCGCTACGAGGTTCTATCGCGAGGGATTGGCCCTTGCCCTCAAGGATGTCGACGGCTTCGAGGTCATCGCGGCTCTCGCGCGGACGGAAGAAGTCGAACCGGATCTCGCAGCGCACAACCACGGCGTGGTCCTGCTCGATGTCGCCGACTTGCCGGACGGTCCCAGTGCTGTGATCTCGTTGCGGACGAGGAATCCCGGACTCCAGGTCATCGCATTGGGCTTGTCCCAGTTGGAATATGACATCGTGGCGTATGCCGAGACAGGAACGGCCGGGTACCTGACACGGGATCATTCGATCTCCGAACTGGTTCGGACGATCGAGAGCGTTGCCAACGGGGAGTTGCGCTGCTCGCCTCGTGCTGCCGCTGCCTTGAGCCGCCGGGTGGCCGAGCTGTCGGCCGAGCTGCAGCCCAGTTCGCACGCGAGGCTTCTGAGCCGCCGGGAAGCGGAGGTCGCCGTGCTGTTGGAGCAGGGCTTGTCCAACCAGGAGATCTCCCGGCAGTTGTGCATCGCTCTGGCGACCGTGAAGAACCACGTGCACAACATCCTGGACAAGCTGGGGTTGCGCGGGCGTGCCGCCGCGGCGGCGTGGGTGCGGCAGCAACACCTCGATCACTCCGCCCTGATCCGTTCAACGCTGCACCAAGCCCTTCCGTCAGGTAACCGATCGCACCCTTGACCGCCGGCCGGGTCGGATCTCGCGAGCGAACAGCGCGAAGCGCTGGTCACCGCGCGGATTCGCGGCTGCGCAGCACGGCACGCACGTGAACCCGGTGTTCATCAGGTTGAACCTGCTTTGAACCATTGGGCCTATTCCGACGTCATCGAAGCCACCGGACCATGGAGTTGAGCGCCCTTCGTGCCAACGGTCGCCGCACGGGCGCCGGATGGTGGCCGATACCAGGGGGAATGATGTCCGGTCATGATGTCGTCGCTGAAGCCCTACGCCACGAACGCGATCTGCCACGAATCGAGGAAGAGCTGAACGACGACAACGCAGTCGTCGTCCGCAAGATCGCACCCGGACGCGCGCAGTACCGGACAGAGGCGGTTGTCGGCGCCGAGCCGGGCAGCCTTCCACAGCTCGAGGCCGAGTCGCGGAGCCATCTCGAAGAGATCGTCCCGGCAGGACGCGGCGCTGTGCAGAAGCTGCTGCGCGATGGCGCCGACGCTGACGTCGACGCCGACGAGTGCGCGGCTCTTGAGGCGATCGTCCTGCTCATGGCGAGACCCGCGATCCTGGTGCAGGATGGTCATTTCTTCCCGGCGCCACAGCCCTGGACCCAGGAACTCGAAGAACGCCGAGCCACCATCGAGGACGTCTTGCCCCGCGTCGGGCGGATCGAGGTCGACGGGCATCCCGCTATCGATTGGGTGGGGACGGGTTGGCTGGCGGCCGAGGACGTCGTGATGACGAATCGGCACGTCGCAGCCGAGTTCGCCCGCAACGATGGAGGTGTTTGGGGGTTCGTCCCCGGCATGGCGGGACGAGTGGATTACAACGAGGAACTCTCAGCCTCACAGCCCCGAGAGCTGCAGGTGACCGAGATCATCGGCGTGCACGAGAAAGTTGACCTGGCACTGCTGCGGTGCACGTCGAACGGCGCCGGAGGAGCACCCCGCATGCGCCCCCTGCCCATCGCCCGGGACCCCGGTGTTCGCGGCGGTACCAAGGTGTACGCGGTCGGTTATCCGGCCGCTGACTCAAGACGCAACGATCCGGAGGAGATGCAGCGGATCTTCGCCGGCATCTACAACGTCAAGCGCCTGCAGCCGGGCGAGGTTCGTTCCGTCACAGGCACTATCACTCACGACTGTTCGACACTCGGCGGTAACTCCGGATCATGTCTGCTCGACCTCGAGACGTCGACGGTCATCGGCCTGCATTTCGGAGGCCGATACCTCCAAGGCAACCAGGCTGTACCGCTGTGGCAGCTCGCCGACGATCAACTCCTCCTGCAGGCCGGCGTGGAGTTTTCCTGAGCGTTGGAAATGGCAGGGCGGTGGTGCTGGGGAAAGCCGCATTGCGAGTCGACCACGACACGAAAGGCACGATCATGCAACCCACCCGGCACAGTCTCACGGTCCCGCTCAACATCACGATCGGGATCGGAGAACCAGCGCGTGCCGAACCTGCTGAGGTCGCGTACGTCGAAGGCCCAGCACTCGAAATCGCTCGCCCCCGTTCCTACTACGACGGATACACGGGGTACGACCCGGGATTTCTCGGTCCTGAATTGCCGCTACCGGAACTTTCCGGCGAGCAGCGCCGCAATGCGGCCAAGAACAATGATGCGCCAGCCGGAAAAGATCCTACAGTCCTTCCGTACACGCACTTCAGCATCGTGGTAAATCGGCGTCGTCAACTCGCGTACTACACGGTTGTGAACATCGACGGGGGCAAGAGCGCCACATTCGAGCGGCAGGCGGACAAGTGGTACTTCGACCCCCGCATCGCGGAATCAGAGCAGATCGGTGAGTCGCTCTATCGGCGCAACGCGCTGGACCGGGGGCATCTCGTGCGGCGACTGGATCCGGTGTGGGGAGACGACAAGGCGCGAGCGAACGACGACACGTTCCACTTCACGAACTGCTCGCCGCAGCACGAGAAGTTCAACCAAGGAAAAGAGCTCTGGCAGGGGCTTGAGAACTTCATCCTTGAGAACGCGGACATCACGGACAAGAAGATGACCGTGTTCACGGGGCCGGTCATGGATGACGATGACCCGCTGTACAAGGGCGCCCGGCTTCCGTTGGCGTTCTGGAAGGTCATCGGCTACTGCAAGCCTGGTGATGCGCTTGCCGTTTCGGCGTACATGCTCGAGCAAACGCAACTCCTCGAAGACATGCTCGGCTTGGAGGCCGTCTTCGATGCGGGAACGTACCGCGTCTCGCTGGCGCAATTGCGAGAACGCATCGGGCTTGACTTCGGGTACCTCGAGCCGCACGAAACCCCCTTGACGTCTGATGGGCTCGAAGTGCGTGTGGACAGAGTGCCTCTGCGGAACGACTACTCGAACTTGGTGCTCTAGCCTGAACTTGGGTGAGTGAGCACTTGTGGATCCTGTTTGGATCGATGTGCTCATTGCCGTTTCCGCAGCGCATTGGCTTACTGGTAATACCTGTCTGCGTCCATGCGGAGGGCAGGTCGTCACGATGGCGTGAATGGAGGAATCATGCGGTACCGCCCGATGGATCGAGATCCAGATGACGATCGCCTGGGTCGTCTAGTCCCGGATGATTGGCACCACCTCGAGAACTACCCGTTGACCGCCGAGAGCCAGCCCGCGGCGCCCGTACCCGTGGTGATCGGCGTCAACTGGTACGCCGAATTCGACCATCCCACAGCTGATGGGGATGGTGATGAATTCGTGGCCCGGGAAGGGGTGAGCTCGCTCACGCGGATTCGGGGCGGGCATGCCGTGTGCCTGGAACCCGGCGGAGAGCCGGACCGCGAACGCTGGTGGAAGTTCTACGACCAGGGGAGTGAGGGAGCGTGCGTTGGATTCGCCTGGTCGCGGTGCATGACGATCCTCAACGACGAGCTGTACTCAGGCAGGTGGCTGTGGGATCGGGCCAAGGACCGCGATGAGTGGCCCGATACCAACCCGGGTGATTCCAACGGAACGTCATGCCGCGCCGCGGCTGAGGTCTTGGCCTCGGTAGGGCACGTGGACTGGGAAGACTCCTACGCCGACGACGACCACACCGAGCGCGCCAACTACGTCGCCGAGGTGGGCGACGGTATCGAGGTGTTCCGATGGGCGCGGTCGGTTGATCAGGTGCATACCGCACTTGGGAACTCTCGTGCGGACGAGCTTGGCGCTGTGCCCATTCTGAATTCGTGGGGCACCGGCTACCCACACCGCGTGTGGATGCCGGACGAGGTCCTGGAACGACTGATGCGTGAGGACGGCGAGATCGCCATACCGACAGATCACTAGTAGTCAGGGCGCCCATGACGATCTCGAGCGCAGCGGGGAGTTCCCAGGCCCGAAGGCCATCAAGCGGATGTTGGTGCTTCGGGCGTCCTCATGGAAGAACCTGCTGGGGGTAACCATGAAGCACCTCATCGTTTGCTGCGACGGAACCTGGAACGTACCGGCAACGAAGACGAACGTGCACAGCTTGTACGAGGCGTTGGCGAAGATGGATTCGGCGGGCGAACCCCAGTTGGCCTACTACGTTCGCGGTATCGGTACCGGTGGCGGCCTCGTCGGCAAGTTCGGGGGCGGGGCGGTGGGGCTCGGACTGGGCAAGAGAATGATCGACGCCTACGACTGGCTGGCACGGCGGTATCAGCACCAGGACGGGAACGGCGAACCCGACAAGATCTGGCTGTTCGGCTTCAGCCGCGGCGCCTACACGGCTCGCAACCTGGCCGGCCTCCTCACCTCCTACGGGCTGGTGAGCATCCCGCAGGGAACCCGTCGCGGAGATCGCACGCTGGCCGAGGAGGTCTACGAGCATTACCACCAGAACCGACGCAGAGAATCGGTCTGGCGGCAGTTTCCAGACAACCCGTTCGCGCGGGATGTCACGGTTCATTTCCTGGGTGTCTGGGACACCGTGGGATCACTGGGCATCCCGGATGCGCTCGGGCTGATCAGCCGCTTCGACCCGAGCAAGTACCGGTTCTACAACACGAAACTCTCGAATGGAATTGTCCACGCACGGCACGCGGTCGCGCTCGACGAGCGCCGCGGCCCGTTCGCGCCGACCCTCTGGGACGCTGATGCCTGGAACGTCCGCAACCCCGCAGGTGCACCCGGGACGACGTTCCAGCAGGTCTGGTTCCCCGGAGACCACGGGAGTGTCGGTGGCGCTGGCGCGGACAAGGGGCTATCCGATGGGGCATTGCAGTGGATGATGCAGCAGGCCAGCGACCCTCATCAGCGCGGGACCAGCGCCGACGGGATCGCCTTCACTCGCACTGCGAACGCGCCCAATGCACTCGGTCCCGTCTCGCCCCACCTCACACGCTTCTACAGGAGGCTGTACCCGCGCCCCCGCGCTGTGCCCCATCTTCTCGCGAGCGCTGGTGCTGTCGACGAGTCCGCGCGCAAGCGCAACGCGGCCGGTCAGTACCGCCAGCAGATCGCGTTCAACGCCAGCGGCAGAGCCATAGCCCAGGTAGCTGCCGACGAGGCGTGGAACGAGACCGGAATCTGGCTCACCCCAGGTACCTACGAACTGTCGGCTCACGGCACCTGGTACGACCGCGCTCTCGAAACCGATCCTCTTGGCACCCCGGTGCACTCCCACGTCGGCATCCTGCGACGGACCGCCAACCTCGCGGAATGGCTTCAGCGCGCCCTCCGGAAGTTCACCAGAACGGACAACGCCCTCGCCCCTGCGGCCAGACGGGTTCTCACTGACGACGCCGGGCAAGACGTTCCCAGGATGTGTCTGGTGGGCGTCGTCGCCGACGGCGAGTTCGACCCCCTCACCGAGCTCCAGCAGGACCACACCACGCTCAAAATCGGAAAGAGCGCCGAATGGGAGGTCTTCCGCAACGGCTACCTCTACGCCTTCGCCAACGACTCCTGGTTGCGCTACACCAACAACACGGGCTCGATCACGCTCACCGTCCAACGTCTCCGGTGAGCGTTGCGCGCCTCGATCGAGTTCCGCGCCAGTGCGGATAACTGTGTGACGGACATTCGCGGCGTCCACAGTGGTCGCTGATCGTTCCGCGCGTGCAGCCGCGCATTCTTCGGAGAAGCTGAGAACGTGATGATGTTCGGGAGATGTGGGCCTGCCATCCCGAACCGGCCGAATTCCACGAGGGTCCGGTACCGACCATTGCGCCCGGGTCATCAATGGGGTCGCGATGAGGTATTGGACGCCGAAGATGGGCCGGGTGATGCTAGAGGAATAGCGGGTCGGCCTCAAGCGAGATGAGTGACGCCCGGGGAATGCGAAGGCCGAACCAGCGAAAGGATGGCTATGAGTCGCCTGTGTCAAACCGACGGTTTGAGCGAGGAGCAGGACGAGATCGTCAAGGCGGTGCGCACCTTCGTGGAGGAGAAGGTTCTCCCGGTGGCCACCGAGCTCGAGCACGCCGATGAGTACCCGACCGAGATCGTCGAGGGGCTCAAGGAGCTGGGTGTCTTCGGTCTGACGATCCCCGAGGAGTACGACGGGCTGGGTGAGTCGCTGCTGACCTACGCGTTGTGCGTGGAGGAGATCGCGCGCGGTTGGATGAGCGTCTCCGGCGTCATCAACACCCACTTCATCGTGGCCCACATGCTGATGAAGCACGGTACCGAGGAGCAGAAGCGCAGGTACCTGCCTCGGATGGCGACGGGCGAGGTGCGCGGCGCGTTCTCGATGTCCGAGCCGGGGCTGGGCTCGGACGTCTCCGCGGTCAAGACCAAGGCGACCCCCAACGGTGCCGGGTACGAGATCACCGGTCAGAAGATGTGGTTGACCAACGGCGGCTCCTCCAACCTGGTCGCGGTGTTGTGCAAGACCGACGACGGCGCTGAGTCGGTCTACAAGAACATGACGACCTTCCTGGTCGAGAAGGAGCCGGGCTTCGGCGAGGTGGCGCAGGGCGTCACGGTGCCCGGCAAGATCGACAAGATGGGCTACAAGGGCATCGACACCACCGAGATGGTGTTCGAGCGCCATCGGATCTCGGCCGGCCAGGTCCTCGGCGGCGAGCCCGGCAAGGGCTTCTACCAGATGATGGACGGCGTTGAGGTCGGCCGCGTCAATGTCGCGGCGCGCGCGTGCGGCATCGCCAATCGCGCCTTCGAGCTCGGGTTCGGCTACTCGCAGCAGCGCGAGACGTTCGGCAAGCCGATCGCTCAGCACCAGGCCGTGCTCTTCCGCCTGGCCGAGATGGCGACCAAGGTCGAGGCCGCCCACACCATGATGGTGCGCGCGGCCCGGATGAAGGACTCCGGTCGGCGCATGGACGTCGAGGCCGGCATGGCCAAGATGCTCGCCTCGGAGTACTGCAACGAGGTCGTCGAGGCGTCGTTCCGGATCCACGGCGGCTACGGCTACGCCAAGGAGTACGAGATCGAGCGCCTCTACCGCGAGTCCGCGTTCATGCTGATCGGCGAGGGAACCTCCGACATCCAGAAGATGATCACCGGCCGGCGCCTGCTGGACGAGTACAAGCAGTGAAGGTCACCCGGGAGGCGGCGGCCGCCTGCCGGGTGACCCCGCCTGATGGTTGGAGGAACCTCGCCCAGCACCGCAGGCAGGTGCGATGCCGGGCGAGACGGGTCAGCGGGTAGGTGTGGCCGCGTCGCCGGGCAGGGTCGCCTGGTCGGAGTGCGGCGTCTCGTCGGCCGCAGGGCGACCGAGCAGGGCGCGCGAGCACACGAGTGAGATGGCGGTGGTCACGATGCCAAATGCCACCGGGAGCGCCATGCTGCCGGAGCTGCTGTGGAGCCACTGCAGGATCATCGGGGTCGTGCCGCACAGGGCGCCCGAGAGTCCGTAGGTCAGCGAGATGCCCGTGTAGCGGACCCGGGTGGGGAAGCTCTGGGCCAGCATGCCCGCCATCACCGCGTAGAACATCACGTCGGGGATCGTCGCCAGGACGGCGCCGATCATCGCGAGCGTCCAGTTGCCGGTGCCGATGAGCACGAACATCAGGGCGAGCGCTGGGATTTCGAGCCCGAGCAGCAGCGTGACCAGCGCGCGGGGGCTCCAGCGGGTGGCGAGGATGGCGCCGAAGGGCTGCACGAAGAACTGCACCACGCTGGCGATCAGGATGATGCTGAGGAAGGAGTCCTTGGAGAAGTCGAGGGACTTCGTGGCCCACGCGAGGGCGAAGGTGTCGCGGGCGTAGACGACGACGAAGACGCACAGGATGCCGAAGATGCCGAGCATGAGCTCGCGGGAGTTGCTGCGGAAGACCTCGACGACCGGGACCTTGACGACCTCGTTGCGCTCGTGCAGCTGTTTGACGGCCGGCGATTCCTCGAGCTTGAGGCGGATGACCAGGCCGACGACGACCAGCAGCGCGGAGGCGAGGAAGGGCAGGCGCCACGCCCACTCGAGCAGCGCCTCCTCCGGCAGCATGCCGGTCACCGCCAGGAAGCCCAGGGTGGCGAGGATCCGTCCGGCCGGCGAACCCTGCTGCGCGAAGGCGCCGAAGAGGAATCCCCGGTCGGACCGGGTGTGCTCGGTGGCGATGAGCACCGCGCCACCCCACTCGCCGCCGACGGCCAATCCTTGCAGCATGCGCAGCACGATCAGCAGGACGGGCGCGGCGGAACCGATGGTGGCGTAGGTCGGGAGCAGGCCCACGCCGACGGTGGTGACGCCCATGAGGAGGAGGGTCGAGATCAGCGCGCGCTTGCGGCCGATGCGGTCGCCCAGGTGGCCGAAGACGGCCCCGCCCAGCGGCCGGGTCAGGAAGCCGACGGCGAAGGTACCGAACGAGAGCAGCACCGCGACGGCGGGGTCGGCATTGCTGAAGAACAGCGGGCCGAACACCAGCGCGGAGGCCGTGCCGTAGATGTAGAAGTCGTACCACTCGATGGTGGTGCCGACGAAGGCGGCGATACCGGCTTTCCGCGCCATCCGCTCGTCGAGCTGGGGGGCTGTGGACATGGGGACTGCTCCTCAGGATGGATCAGGGGAATGCCTCTGCGCGCTGTGGGCGGCCTGTGACCGCACTCACGCTAAAGGCGCCCTTGTTGCCTGTCCAAGACCGAATCTGGACGTGATTGATATCCGGATTCGCAATAGTCGGCGCTCCCGGTGAGCAGGCCGAACGGCGCCGTCGACCGCGTGTTTCGCGTCGGCGGCGCCGAGGTCGGCCTGTTGTGCTGGGAGTCCTGGTCAGGGAACGACGAGCGCGATGCTTTCCGCCACGCAGACGAAGTGGTCCACAGTGGACTGAGTGATCTCCGTCCATTCCGTGGTTCCCAGGTCTTCTCCGGTGGCCGCCTCGATCGCGGAGAGGTCGGTGAACACGCGCGGGCGGCATCAGGCGATCCGCTCGAAGACAGCGGCCAGGCCCTGGCCGCCTCCGATGCACATGGTCTCGAGGCCGTAGCGCGCTTCACGGCGGTGGAGCTCACGCGCGAGGGTTCCGAGCATCCGCACGCCCGTGGCTCCCACCGGGTGGCCGAGTGAGATGCCGGAGCCGTGCACGTTGGTGCGCTCGTGGTCGGCGTCGGTGAACTTCCACTCCCGCATCACGGCCAGGGCTTGGGCGGCGAACGCCTCGTTGAGCTCGATCACCCCCATGTCGGCCAGGGAGAGCCCGGCGCGGGCCAGAGCCGCCTCGGTCGCCGGGACCGGGCCGATCCCCATGACGTCCGGGCGCACACCGGCGGCCGACCAGCTCACCAGCCGCACCAGCGGTCGCAGTCCCAGATCCTCGGCCGTGTCCGCGGTCGTGACCAGGCACATCGCCGCAGCGTCGTTCTGGCCGCTGGCGTTTCCCGCGGTGACCGTGGCCTCGGGGTCGTCGGCGGACAGGATCGGGCGCAACCGCGCCAGCGACTCCAGCGAGGTGTCGGCGCGGGGGTGCTCGTCGGTGTCGACGACCACCTGGCCCTTCCTGGAGGACACGGTCACCGGGACGATCTCCTCCCCGAGAACGCCCGATTCCTGGGCGGCCACCGCGCGCTGGTGGGAGCTGAGCGCGAGCCGGTCCTGCTCCTCGCGGCTGATCGCGTTCTCGCGACGCAGGTTCTCCGCAGTCTCCAGCATGCCGCCGGGAACCGGGTGGAAGCGGCCGCCTGGGGTCTGCCGGCCGCGGGTGAGGCCGTCGTGGATCCGCACGCCGGTCCGCGCACCGCCCCATCGCATGTCGAGGGAGTAGAAGGGCACGTTGCTCATCGACTCGGCGCCGCCGGCGACGACGACCTCGCTCGCGCCGCCGGTGACCTGCATGACGGCGTTGATGACGGCCTGGAGCCCGGAGCCGCAGCGGCGGTCGACCTGCTGACCGCCGACGGTCACCGGGAGCCCGGCGTCGAGACCGACGACGCGTCCGATGGCGGGTGCCTCGGCGTTGGGGTAGCAGTGCCCCAGGATGACGTCGTCGATGCGGTCGGGCTCGATGCCGGTGCGCGACAGCAGCCCCTTCAGCGCGGCCACGCCCAGGTCGACGGGACTGATGTCCTTGAACATGCCGCCGTATCGTCCGATCGGGGTTCGGACGGGCTCGCAGATCACGACGTCGCGCGCGGTGTGGTTCATCGGCGGGTGCCTTTCGGGGTGTCAAGTGCGAGATCGGCCGACAAGACGGCGAGCGTGGTGTCGCCCGTGCGGAGGTGGACCTCGGCGCGGTCATCGGCGGCGAGCGCCACGTTCGCGTGGGCGTTCTCGCCGCAGAACAACGGGGCTGTGGACTCGTGCTCCGCGCTCACATGAACCGCCCGCCGGTCACCTCGGCCACCGTGCCGGTCATGTAGGACGACAGCGACGAGGCGTAGAAGAGAGCCACGTTCGCCACTTCGGCCGGCTCACCAGGGCGGGCCATCGGGATCTCGGCCATCTTCTGGTCCCAAGCCTTCTCGGGCATGGCCTCGGTCATCGCCGAGCGGATCAGGCCGGGCTGGATGGCGTTGACGCGGACGCCGTGGTGGGCCATCTCCTTGGCGGCTGCCTTGGTCATGCCGACGATCCCCGCCTTGGCGGCCGAGTAGTTGGTCTGTCCGACCATGCCGACCTTGCCGGACAGGGACGAGATGTTGACGATCGCGCCGGACTTCTGCTCCCGCATCCGGGCTGCGGCCAGCCGGGTGCCGTTCCAGCAGCCCTTCAGGTGCACGGCGATCACCTGGTCGAACTGCTCCTCGCTCATCGTGCGCATGGTCGCGTCGCGCGTGATGCCCGCGTTGTTGACGACGACGTCCAGGGAGCCGAAGGTGCTGCGGGCCGCTTCCAGCGCCCGTTCCACGTCGGCGGCCGACACCACATCGCACGCCACGCCGAGGGCGTTGTCCGGGTCGAGCCCCTTGGCAGCCGCGTCGGCGGCGCTCCCGTCCAGGTCGGCGATCACGACGCGGGCGCCCTCGGCCGCGAAGCGCTCCGCAATGGCCAGGCCGATGCCCTGGGCTCCGCCGGTGATCAGTGCCGTCTTGTCGTCGAGAAGTGCCATCAGCTGCTCCGATCGTTGCTCGTCGCGGTCCGGTCGCGGGCCACCGTCTGGCCTGCGAACGCGTTCCTCTGGATTTCGTTGGTGCCCTCGCCGACGATCACCATCGGGGCGTCGCGGAAGGAACCTGGCTCTTCGCTCCCGGGGATCGCCTGGAGCGCTTCTCGAATGCCGCGGCCGCCCGAGCCGACCTGGTCGTGCTCGACCTCGAGGACGCCGTCGCACCCATCCGCAAGGCGGAAGGCCGTCGCAACGTCGTCGACTGGTTGTCCGGCCACGACGCACCCTGCGCTGTTCGGGCGGTTTCGGCGGTCGCGAGCGCGCTCATCGTTGCACCGTCCGTGCTTCGCAGGTGGCGATCACGCCGCGGTCGGCGAGGTCGGTGAGCGCCTCCGCGTCGAGGCCGAGGGCGTCGGCGAGCACTGAGCCGGTGTGCTGCCCGACGACGGGTGCCGGTTCCGGGATGGTCCGCCGGCCGTCGACGACCAGGGGTGATCCGGGTGCGACGAGACGGCCGACCCCCGGTTGGTCCACAGTGGAGAAGAGCGGGTGCTCGCGCAGCAACCGGGCGTCATCGGCGGCCAGGTCGTTGAAGGTGCGGTACGGCGACCACAGGACGCGGGTGTCCGCGAGGGCCTCGGTCACGTGCATCGTCGGGCGCTGCTCGAACCACGCGGCGACCAGGCCTGCGAGAACGGTGCGGTGCCGGTAGCGCTCCCCTGCGTCGGAGAAGTCCGCCCCCAATGCCCTGGCCAGCGCGGACACGGCGTCTTCGAGGCCGGTGACCCGGAGCAGGTCGTGCCACTGGCGCGGGGTCAGGGCCACGATCATGAACCGGTCGCCGTCGGCGGTGGTGAAGTCGCGGCCGAACGTGCCGTAGACGTAGTTGCCGGTCGGCTCGCGCCGTAAGGACGGCTGGAGCTGCGCCTCGGCGAGGTAGCCCAGGTTGCCCGCGCCTGCGAGGGCGACGTCCTCGAGGGCGACTCGGACCTCTGATCCCTCGCCGGTGAGCATCCGCCGTCGTTCGGCGGCGAGCAGGCCGGTGGCGAGGTGGAAGCCAGCGGTGAGATCCCAGGCGGGGACCAGGCTGTTGACCGGTCCGTCGTGGTCTTCGGGCCCGGTGACGAGGGGGAAACCGTTGGCCGCCTGGACGGTGTAATCGACGGCGGTGCCGCCGTCGTGCCTTCCGGTGAGCAGCGCGTGGATGACGTCGGAGCGACGCGTCCGCAGCGCCTGGTACCCGAACTCCGGCCAGCGCTCGCTGTTGGTGACCAGGATGCCGCCCGACGAGCCGCCCGAGACCACCAGATCGGACACGAGTTCGCGGCCCTCGGGCCGGGTGAGGTCGACGGCGATCGCCTTCTTGCCCGGGTTGAGGCCGTTCCAGTAAAGGCTGACGCCTTGATCCGTGAGCGGCCAGCGGGTCCGGTCAGCCGAGTAGGGGCGGGCGGCAGTCGGGGTCGCCCGCCCCCACTGCACGGAAGAGCGCCCGGGTGCCGCGCGCCGGGAGCGCGGCAGGGTCTCGCACTTCGTTGATCTTTGTGGCGACTTGCCCGAATGGTTATCGAAACGAGCCCGTTCAGCCGAAGATCTCGTTCCATACTGCTCATCGTGATCGACCAGTTGCAGCACGTGCACGCGGAAACACGAGCCCTCCTCGACACCCTCCAGCGGCGTGTAGATCGCCTCGACGTCGGCCCAGAGTGGAACAGTTCCTTGCGACGACTTGTCCGCGAACTGGGCGACCAACTCGAACACGCCGTGAACCAAGCGCACGAGCGCGCGGATCAGGCGAAAAGGCGCGACGAGACCATGGTCCGCTTCAAAGTAAGACCACCTCGGCTGCGGTAGACCCCGAAGGCCGAAGCGCCGCGTCGCGCTGAGGTGCAGGCGGCGCGCAGCCCGGCCCGGCAGGCGGTCACCAATACCTCCACGACGATTCCGGTCTGTCGCGACCCTTCCGCGATGCGGTGCACGACGACACCCGGCCTGGGCAGGCGCTCGTACCGCTGCCGGTAGCCGTGGCGGTCCGAGACCGTGAGATCCCACCAGGTGGGTGCTCGAGTGGTCGTGGCTGGAGGCTTGCTGCATGGAGCAGGAGGTCGGGGATCATGCAGGGGGTGTTGGCGACCTTCGCGCGGATCACGGCAGGGCTTCTGCGGCGCCGTCACCATGTTTGAGGAGGTCGGTTTGCAGGCGCCGAGCTGAACCAGTCGTGGTTGGTTGGTCGTCCGCTGCCGACAGGGATGAGATCCCGGAGGTGCGCTGCTGCGGCGGCGCGACCGTCTTGGGCAGTCGTTCGACGGTGCGACGGATTCCTTCGGCGAGATCGACGCGCGGCGTCCAGCCCAGGTCTGAGCGGGCGGCCGAGGCGTCGAGCGCCGAAGCGCGGACGTCACCGAGCCGGGCGGGGCAGTGCTCGGGCTGATCGGCGGCGCCGACGGCTACCGCGATGGCCGAGTGCAGGGCGCGGTCCGTGGTTTGAATGCCGGTGCCGATGTTGTACCGACAGGCCGGACGACCGCGGAAGGCCGCGAGGACGAAAGCCTCGACGATGTCGTCGACGTAGACGTAGTCGCGGGTGTTCCCGCCATCGCCGAAGACGTAGGTGGGCGCACCCATCAGGAGGGCGTTGGCGAAGACCGCGACCACCCCGGCCTCACCGCGGTGGTCCTGCCGCGGCCCGTACGCGTTGGCCAGAGCCAGGTGCGTGCAGTCCAGACCGTGCAGCTCGTGGTAGGTGTTCAAGTAGATCTCACCCGCCAGTTTCGCGGCCCCGTACTGGGACAGGGGCCGCAACGGGGTGCCCTCGGCCGCCGGCAGCGCATCGGCGGCGCCGTAGATGGCGCCGCCGGACGAAGCGAAGACGACCTTGCGGACTCCGGCTTTGCGGGCCGCTTCGGCCACGTTGACGGTCCCGAGCACGTTGACCGTCGCATCGGCCAGCGGGGCGTGCACGCTCACCCGCACGTCGATCTGCGCCGCTAGGTGGAAGATGACGTCCGGGCGAACGTCGGCGACCACCGTGGCCAGGTCGGCGCCGGTGACGTCGAGTTCGTGCACCGTGCACCTGCCCGTTTCCTCCGCTGCGGCGAGGTTGTCCCGCCGCCCGCGGCTGAAGTTGTCGATCACGTGCACCCGATGTCCATCGCGCGTCAGCCGGTCGACCAACGTCGAGCCGATGAAACCGGCGCCCCCTGTGACGATCGTGTCCATGAGTCGAGCATCCGCCAGTGTGATGGCTTCCGCCGGGCCGAATCCACGAAGTGGTGAGAGATCTGAAGGATTCGGCCGCGCGAGATCATTCCTGATCGTGAGAGTGCTGAGGCGGGAGCAGATCTCGATCGAAACAACGTGAAGACCGATCAACGCCGGGTTATTACCGTGTAGGGACCCACGTCACGGCGGGAGAACTGTGGCGAGGCGAAGATTTCCGCGGGGAAGACGACGTCGTCGGACGCGGAGTTGTTCTGCGGAAACACGTCACGTGACAGCGTGATGTGCAAGCCGTCCGCCTGCCGGGTGAAGACGAACGCCGTCGGGGGTGCGAACCGGCTGCGGTCCAATGCGGTCAGCAACTCGTGCGGCCCCGCTGAGCGTGCCCACGAATCGATGAGGACCCGCCGTTCGTCGTAATCGGCCAAGGGATTCGCGTAGGCCTTGACCACTGTCTGGAAACCCCGGTACGGGCGGAGGGCCAGCAACTGAGTCTCGCTGGTGAGCATCACGGTGTCCCTCGGCGGTGTCCGGGTGAGTTGGTCGAGGGTCGCGAGCACCTCACCGTTCCAGGCCTCACCGTCCTCGCGATTCGGCTCGGGTGCGGCCCGGTGGCCGGTGTCGTCGTAGGTCGCGTATGCCTGTGCGAACAGGCCGGGCGTGACCGCATCCTCCAGGGCTTTCGGGATCGTCTGGCTCAACGCGAGCAAGGCCACGAGGGTCAGGGCGAACCCGGTGCGCACGATCGCCGCGTGATGCTGCTGCCAGGCGGATGCGACCCAACGGGCGAACTCCCACGCACCGAGAGCGCCCGCGCAGACCAAGCAGGTCAGCAGCACGGGTTCGGCTCGAAACGACAGGAGCGTGGTGCCGACCGACAGCGCGAGCGTCGAGCTCAGGTACCAGAGGTAGCAGCCCAGGACCAACAAGCTGAGCACCTGGGCGATCTCGCTGCGATGCCAGGACCACAGGATCCAGACCGCTCCCATCAGGCAGATGAGCCCCGCGACGGACAGCTCCATCATCGGGGTGGGCAGGAACGCCCCGGCTTTCGGCAGGAAGTGTCCGGCCGGGTTGCCTTCGTGCGGGGTCACCAACGCCCGCATCAGGTATGGCGTCCACACCAGCAGCGCCAAAGGCAGTGCGACGGAGCAGGAAACGAGGAAGCGCGACGTGGCGGTCCAGATGGGCTTCCAACCCGGAACGGGGTCTTTCGGGGACGGTTCCGCCGGTTGTTGCCGGGTCGTGCGGTAGTCGGCGATCGCAGCTGCGGCGGCCAGGGTGAGCAGGACCGCGCCGAAGAAGAAGGCCAGCAGCGTGTACACCGCAGCGCAGACACCCAAGCACAGTCCCGCGAGGATCGAGGCTCCCCACCCAGCCCTGGACCGATTTTCCCCGGAAGCCGCTCGTTGCTGCCACACGATGACCGAAATCGGCACGAGGACGGCGGCCACCACCCACGAGTACGGCTCGTACGCCGCCACCCGCAGGCCCACCAGCCCGCACAGCACCGCGAGCAGCAGGGCAACGGGGCGGCGGACCACCACGCTCCACAGCACGAAGGCCAGCACGGGCGCCACGGCCATGGTGATGATCGCCCACGGCTTGTAGGCCGCCCACGCGGGAAACCCGATCAGGTTCGCGAACCGGGCTCCCACCCAGAACCAGCCGGCCGGGTAGTACGGCGGGATCTCCGCGTAGTTCCCGTCGGACAACGCCGGGGAATCGGCGAGGCGGGTGAGGTACTGGGTGCGGAAGAACTGGTCCCCGGAGAGGCCGAAGAGGTAGAACTTGCTGCCGTGCAGGAGGAAGGCGAGCGGAAGCGTTCCGAGCGCCGACAGGCCGGCCCAGGACAGCGGCGTGGCCCATCTTGCCCATCGGCGCACGGCCACGAGACCGAGCAGAGCAGCCAGCAGCACGACGCTCGTCAGGTTCAACAGGGCATCCGCCACGTTCGATCCGGTGGGGATGGGCAACCGGGCCACGCACCACTGCAACGCCAGGCTGACGAACCCGGCCACCACGGCGCTCGCCGGCAACTGCCAGACGAGCCGGCCGAGACCTGAAACCGGCCCGGGCGCTTCGTCGGCCCCGCGGGCAGCCGGCTTCTCCTCGGCGACACCGGTGTCGATCAGCACGGCCACGCTGCCGTCGAACTGTCCGGGGAGGCGTGGGCGCGCCCCGTTCAACGAGGCCACCTGACCGGCAGGAATGCGTGCCGAGCGAGGTGCTTGATGCCGGGCCGGTGACGGTGTCTGATCGCCTGCGGCAGCACCGTCAACGCATGCAGTCGCGACGACACGTGGTTTCGGGCGGCCCGTGCCGCACGTTGCCAGCCGTGCGCGTCGAGCTCCCGGCTGATCTGCAGGAAGTAGTCCCGTTCCTCGATGAACCGGTTGCCGCTCAACGCACGCATGGATGAGTCGCTGGCGCGGTGCCGCCGGTACTGGAAGCACACATCGCGTTCCACCACCATCGTCTCGCCGGACAGCAGGAGGTCGATCACCAGGGCGAGGTCCTGCACCACGTTGAGCCCCTCGCGGAACCGGTTGTTCCGCAGCGCGTCCGATCGCCAGGCCAACGCGGGGAAGTAGAGCCAGTTGCCGCGGATCAGGCTCGTGGCGAGCTCCTCGCCGCCCATGAGCCGGGATTTCTCGACCCGGGGTCGGTAGAGCATCTGCTTGGCCTGATCGACCACGGTCCGGTACGGATTGCCGCACTCGTCGATGAGTTCGACTCCCACCTGGATGATCCCGGCCTCGGGATGAGTCCAGTGCACCTTCTTGATGGTGCTCACGTAGTTGGGAAGCATGACGTCGTCGGCGCCCATGAGCACTGCGACATCGTGTTCGATCAGGTCGACGCACTTGCGGTAGTTGCCGTTGGCACCCAGGTTCTCCGCGTTGCGCCGGTAGCAGATGCGCTCGTCGTCCAGTCCTTCGAACCAGCGGGGGACGCTGTCGTCGGGGTAGCCGTCGTCCACGACGGTGAGCCGCCAGTCGGGATCCTCCTGGGCTTGCACGCTGCGCACGGCTATCCGCAGCAAGGACGGGTCGCCGTAGTAGGGCAGCATGATGTCGATGGTCATGATCGGGTGTCCCTCCGTTGCGGCTTGGTCGGCACGAGCGTGTGATTGCCGTGGACGGGTCGTTGCGGGGTCATCTCAGCCGGGTGCCGCCGCGGCAGTGGGAGCTGCGGCGGCGCTGCGAAGGCGGACGGTCAGCGTTGCGCTCATGGCGATCACCACGACCGCAGCGCAGGTCAGCTGCGCCACGACGGCTGCCTGGACCGGGTGGATCGGCAGCATCAGCAGGAGGACCAGGGTGACGATGCTCAGCTGCCACGACACCGTGACCGCCAGGTGCGCCTGCAGCGCGACCAGCGCGGCCTGCAGGACCTGAGCGGCGATCAGCAGCAGCGTTCCCGCGCCGAGGAATCCGAGCACCGCTCCCGAGAGCGGTGCTTCGGCACCGAGCAAGGTGCGCACCGCCCACGGGCCGACGGTGCTCAGGAGAACGACCCCGAGCACGCAGACGCCTGTCGCGGCGAGCAGCACCGGTCGAACGATCCGGTACACCCTGACGGTCTCGCCGTGAGTGACCGCGGCGGAGACGGCGGGGAGGACCACCGCCTGCAGCGGCGAGAAGACGAACAGGGGAACCCTGGCGAGGATGAATCCGGCGGCGAACGCGGCCGCTGTTGCTGGGTCTGCGGTCAGTCGCGCGGTCACGACGACCGGAGCGAGGTTGGCGACGGCTTGGGCCAAGAGCGTCGCGCTCACCAGGGGAGCGAACCCGCGCACCCGAGGGGCCTCGGAACGGGAGGGGGCCGCACCCGTCACGAGATCGGCCGAAGCCGCCGCGCCTGCCCGGCGCTGGGCGTCGACACCCCGGCGCAACCAGCCGAGTGCGGCGACCGCGCCGACACCGCTGCCCAGCGCAAAGACGAACCCGTAGAGCCCCGCCGTGGCCAGCCCCGCCGTCGCGATGACGAGCGCGGGAACCAGCCGCATCAGTCCTTCCCCCGCGAGCGTCGCGGCGTAGCCCTCGAACCGCTGCATCCCACCGAGGACGCCCCGCACGAAGTAGACGGCTCCGGCCGTCACCGTGCTCAGCACGATCGCCCAGAACAGTTCGCGGTGACCGAGCAGAGAACCTTCGACGAGGAACGGGTACATCGCTCCGAGCACGAGGAAGGCGACCGCCCACAGCACCGCCCCGTGCGTCGCGGCCCGCCGGAGCACAGGGCCCGGCGGGGACCGCAGGGCGAGCGCACTGCTGGTGGCTCGATTCGTCTCTTGCTCCAGCGCGACGAACAATCCGGGCCCGATGGTGCTGACCAGTAGGTAGAACGATGACAGCGCGGCGGCGTCGGCTGGCGGCAACGTGTGCCCGCCCAGCGCGACGAAGGCGTATCCGGCGGCACCGACGAGCACCGTCCCGGCGCTCATCAGTCCGGCCGACCGCAGCCGGGATCCGGACCGAACCGATCGCGATCCCGGAGGTTCGCCGATCACACCGTCCCCTTTCCCGGTTCGCAGCGTGTTTCCGTCTCCGTGGTGCTCCGGCCGCGGGGCGCTGCCGAAGGAGCCGCATCAGGCCTCGTCTGAAGCGCGTTGACCGAGGTTGCGGCTCTTCTCCGGTGGTTCGCTCGCCCCATCGCGCAACGCGATCACGCGCACCAGCCGGGCGTACCGCACCTCGAGTTCCTTGAAGCGCAGGAAGGTGTTGATCGAGGCGAAGGCGAAGCCCGTGGCGAGTCCATAGACGAGCAGATCCGTACCTCGCCCGACCCCGAGCCAACGTGCGAGGGCTGATATGTCGTCCGGTCGGAGCACTGCGTAGACGCTGAAGGCTACGAAGGCCAGGAAGCAGAGCTTCGCCCCGGCCGCCGCCCGCGTCGAGCCGTGGTGGCGCAGGAAGAAGATCAGGGAGCAACCCACCGCGATGATCAGCAAGTACTGGATCAGCATCGCTACCGCCTCGGTCCGACTCGAAGCATGCTCTCGAAGAGGATGTTGACGCCGTTGACGACCGACTGCCCCTTCTCCCTCGAGTACTCGGTGTAAAGAATGGTCACGGGCTCTTCGGCGATCCGCCACGAATACCTGCGGACCATGCTGATGATTTCGGAGGCGTGCCCCATTCCGTTGTGCGTGATGTTCATCTGCTCGGCGACTGTTCGGTTGAAGGCGCGCAACCCGTTGTGCGCATCGGTGAGATCGAGCATTCGCAGTCGTGGGCTCAGCAGCACGACGGTGCGCAAGATGATCCGCTTCGTCAGCGGGATGCGGCGGACATTGCCGTAGAAGCGGCTCCCCAGGACGATGTCCACTTCGCCCCTCATCAGTCTGGCCAGCATCCGCTGCACGTCGACCACCTGGTGCTGGCCGTCGGCGTCGAACGTGACGAAGTACTGCGCACCGGGCTGACTTCGGGCGTATTCGATCCCGGTCTGCAGCGCGGCGCCCTGACCGAGGTTGACTGAGTGCTGAACGAGGTGGGCTCCGGCGCGCCTGACGCACTCCGCCGAATCGTCCTTGCTCCCGTCGTCGACGCAGACGATGTTCGGGAAGGTCTGCAAGGCGTCTCGGACGATGTCCTCGACGACTTGTCCCTCGTTGTAAACGGGCACGACAAGCCACGTGTCGTCGTAAGCCACGTCTTCTCCTCATCGTAGCGCGCGCCGAAACCGGGGTTCGATCGGAACAATTCGGCACCCGGAAGTGGGTTCCTGGTGATGCGAATCCAGTTGCCTTTGCCAGCGATGGAACAGACGATCAGGCGCCGCCTTCCTGCCGTTTCCCCTCGCGCATGTGATCAACGGCGCCGACTACGTGACCGAGGCTGGCACAGTCGACAAGGCACGGCAAAAGCGAAACTGTCTTGTATTTACTGGTGATCGATCTTTTCAGCAGGATCATTCCCGGGCCAGCTCGATCGCGTGCACGAGGGCGCACGAGGATGCCGAGTCGGCTTCCGCGCGGGCCCCGGACTTGAGACGTTCAACCGCTCAGGGAATTGCCGTCGCGGACGAGCGGATCATCGCATGCCGCACCCGTTCTGGTGATTTTCCATCATCACCGGAGCCCCTTAGTCCTCCTGGCAATAGGCTCGGAAAGGCAAGTGCGCACAAGGGGGGCGAACACAATATGACGACAGATATTCTACTGCCATCATATCGCCAGTTGCCTTGGCTGCAGTCCGCAGTGCGTAGCGTGCGGCGACAAGACGACCCGGGCTGGAAACTCGCGGTAGTTGATGAGGGTTTTCCCGATGGGTGAATAGCGCGGTGGTTCGACGCTCTCGGCGATGGCAGGGGTGCAGATCGGAAGGATTCGGAAAGCCTGGAACTTCCGTAAACTACCGGCGATGCTTGACCTGCGTCGACCACTAGCTCATCACCTTGATGGGACACGAGCGTCCGGCTGGTATGTGAGAACGGTGAACGCCACACTATCTCGGTTGGCAGAAGCGATCTGCGCGGTGGCGCGCGAAGGCCGGCCCCAGGTTCGAGTACGCGAAAGGCGCTCATGGTGAAAGTCGTCTACCTCAGTCAGTGGTGGCTGCCCCCAGTCGTTCTGAAGGCCGAGGTTTCGCGGTGACCGGACTGGCGAGCGTGAGCTGGTTGGCCGCGACTCCCGCAGTTCTGGCGGCCGCCGTCACGCTCGTTCTCGCCGGGGTGCCCGCCTGCTACGCGCTGGGATTGCGCGGGATTGCTGCATGGGGAACAGCGCCGCTCGTACCGCCCGCCGTCATCGCCACTGCGGCTGTGGTGACCGCCCCGCTGAACGTCCGCTGGTCTCCCTCGGCCGCGGCTGCTGCTCTCGCCGCGTTCACGATCTTGGTGCTGCTCGGCTCCTGGCTGTGGGCCTGGACGGGTCGTGGGTCGGATCGCCCGGTGTCCGATCCAGCGCGGACCCGGCTCGCTGCGGGCATCGGTGTGCTGGTCGCGGTGGTGATCGGTTCGGTCGTCCTGGTTCGCGGTTTCGGCGCACCGGACGTGGTGTCGTGGACCTGGGACACGACGTTCCACTACAGCGCCCTGGCGCAGATCCTGGATTCGGGCGACGCGTCCTCGCTGAGCTTGGGTGCTCTGGGAGACCCCCGCGCCGAGTCGGGGTTCTACCCGGCGGCTTGGTTCGACATCGCCTCGGTCGTGATCATGAGCACGGGTGCTCCGCTCCACGTGGCGGCGAACGCCACGGCGGGCACGATCGCCGTGCTCGTCTGGCCGTTGAGCTGCCTCTTCCTGGCACGGCAAGTATTCGGTCGCGCTCCGGTTCCACTGCTGCTCACCAGCGGTCTGGCCCTGGCCTTCGGGTCCTTTCCCTGGGGGTTGTTCTACTGGGGGGCGTTGTGGCCCTACTCGCTGGGACAAGCGCTGGTCCCGGTCGGACTTGGCCTCGTGCTCTCGCTGACCGGTCTCGCGGTATCGGACTCGGTCGGTCGTGGCAGAGCGGCAGTTCTGCTGCCCGTCCTCCTCCTGGCGCTGGGGTTGGCGCATACCGGCGCTCTGTTCGGGCTCGCTGTGCTGGCCGTCTTTCCCGTGGGGTGGGTGCTGGCGGAATGGGCTCGCGGCGCGCACCGCACGGGCCGCACCGTTCGCGCCGTGCTCACGCTGCTCGGCGTGTTGGTAGCGGCTTCGGCGGCGTTCGTCGCCGTCAGCTCGACAGCCACCGTCCAAGACATGGCGGAGACCAACTGGCCGCCGTCCGGCACCGCGTCGGCCGCGGTGGGCGAATTCTTGCTCAACGGGACGAACGGCGCTCGAGCCCTGTGGGCGCTCTCGGCGGTCATCGTGATCGGTGCCGTATCGGTCTGGCGCGCCCGCAGCGCCAGGTGGATCGTCGCCGCGCATCTCGGCATCGGGCTGCTGTACGTCATGACGGCGGGCGTCCAGTCCTCGACGACCAAATTGCTGACCGCGTTCTGGTTCAACGACTCCCATCGATTCGCGGCGATGCTGCCCACGACGGGGGCGTTGCTCGCCACCTTCGGAATCGTCGCGCTGGCGACGTCGCTCCAGGAATGGGCGGAGCGCCGAGCCTGGTTCCGCGAGCCCCGCCTGCACCGGCTGGCCACCGTCGGCTCGGTCGTGCTGGTCGTGCTCGTGCTGCTCGGCCTGACCAAGGGGCTGTACCAGGGCCGCAACGCGCTGACCCTGCAACACCTGCATCGGCCGAGCGCGGACCTCGCCTTCAAATTCGACTTCTACCAGCGGGTCAAGAACCGGATCCCGGAAGACGCGGTGGTGGCGAACAACCCAGAAGACGCCAGTCCCTTCCTGTGGTCGATGTTCCACCGGCAAGTGTTGTTCCCGCACATCAACGGCTCTGGCAACCCGAACCAGCAGTTCCTGGCGGACCACTTGCACGAGGCCATGACGAACCCGCGCGTGTGCCAGGTCGCGGGAGAGCTCAACGTGCGCTTCCTGCTCATCGATCCGGTCCCGACCACCCGGCGGATCTACCGGGGCCTGGAGGATCCGGTGCGACGGCCCGGCTTCGAACTCGTCGAGTCCAACGGCTTGATGAAGCTGTACAAGATCTCCGCCTGCGACCCGGACGGGGCGCCTAACATGCCCCATGCCGGTCGGTGAGGCGGTTCAGGTCGCGTTTTCCGAGCCCGCATGGCGCCGGCCCTGGAGCGGTCCGGCGCCCAGCACATCGCCAGCAGGCAGAACACCCAGCGCGCAGCCGAGTCCCCGGCCACTCGCCATGCGAGACAGACACGCGCAAGGGCGTGCTACGTCAGCCAACTCCGGAAAAAGCGGTGTCCCCGGTGTTGTTGCACCGGGGACACCGTTGCGGGGTGTGGTCGGGGCTATGCGGGGGTCACGGCGTCGATTCGCCCGTGCCGTAGAAGGCTCGGCAGGTTCCGGACTCCTCGCGCGTGGTGATCTCCAGGACGGACTTCTCGCCGTCGCCGACGGGGAGCAGCGCGGGGCTGTAGTTGTTGCACGCGCCGACGTCGTGGTTGGTCTCGATGGCCGTGACAGGGTCCGGGATCTCCTCCCAAACGCCGGTGCCGCCAGAGCTGTTGACGTGCAGGACCTTGCCGTTGCCGTCGGCGAATGAGCCGTCGGCGTTGTGCAGGGTCATGGCGGCCAGCACGATTCGTCCGTCCGAGGTGACGGTGAATTTCGGCGTGTGTCCGGGCTTCCGGCCATCCGGACCGGTGATCTCGGTGCCGGGGTCGGTAGCGTCGCCCCAGTTGCGGCCGTCGGAGGAGGCCCGGTATCGCACCGGGCAGCCCAGGCTGGTGGTGCTGCAGATCTCGTAGGTCATGAAGTACCGGCCGTCGGGAAGTTGATCGACCACGGGCATGCCGGGGCGGGATTCTTCGCCGGACAGGGCTACTACTTCTTCCGTCGGTCCCCAGTGGACGCCATCCGAGGAGACGGTCCGCACCAGCTTCTGGCTGTGCGCGGGGTCGGATTCGTCGGAGAAGTAGCAGTTGAGATTCCCGGACTCATCGACGGAGAAGGTCGGTTCCCAGACGCCGCGCTCGTTCGGCGACGTGGCGCAAGTCGACAGAGGGGACCAGGTGCGGCCGTGGTCGTCGCTGCGCCAGACCGGCAGCGACATGGGGCGGTCGTTGGCATTCACCGAACCCGACCAGAGCAGGGTGCCCGCGGGTAGCGCGCCGACTTGGCGGGGCAGTTCGAAGAGGCTGGTGCAGCACAGGTTGCCCGACGCCACACCCGGGGCGATCGTCCCGACGCGGGTGAAGGTCGTGCCGTCGTCGGTGCTCTCGAAGATGGGGTCTTCGGCGCGACCGTCCACGAAGCTGGTGTAGGTGGCGAGAATTCTGCCGTTGGCCTCGCCGGAATGCTGCAGGCGGATCGCCCAGGGGTACTGCGCGGTCTGCTCTCCCAGCGCCGTACCGGGCTCCTGTGACGCGCTCGCACCGCTGATGGCGGATGCGTTCGCGGATACATCATCGATGATCAACGACGTGCCGGAAGTCGCAACGTGCACACCGAGAAGAGCAGCCACCACCACTATCGCTCCGGCGGCCCGGAGCAGAGTTCGTCGCATCGGGTTCCTCCACGGATCATCGCACGACCAGTGCACTCGGGCGACTGATCGTGTCGCGGACTTACTTCCGCAAGGGAGGACGTCCCAGACCGGCCCCGGTTGCGCCAAAGTCCGCCAGTTCCTGAAAAGTCCGCTCTGCGTGCCCCGACGGCCCTCATCAGTCGACGAGGCGGATGGTGTTCACGCCCCAGTGGGCATCGATGTGGACGATCTTGCCGTCTGCGTCGAAGGTCATGACGTCGATGATGTCGATGGTGATCTCGCGGCCGTCGACTTCCGCCCAGAACGTGAACGCCATGGCCGCGGAGTTGGCGAACGTCGTCCTGACCGGCGCGATCAGCTCCGCCTTCTTCGGGGTGAAGGGAACGTCGAAGAGGTCGAGATCGAACATGGATCCCTGCCGGGTGAGTTCGAGCAGGCCGGTTCCGACCGGGTCCTCGCCCGTGTAGGAGTCGGCGAACGCGGTCGCGGCGAATTCCGGGTCGGGATCGTTGATGTTGGCGATGTACCGTTCCATGACGTCGTTCATAGGCGCTGAAGCGCGCGGAAAATGCTGCGGGGCAGCGTAATCCAGCATAGTAGCGTGCCAATTCGGCTGGATCGCGAGACGCGCGACACATCAGTTCGGCGTTCTCATCAATGCGAAGGTTCCACGATGGGTTCATGCCGGAGCAATCCTCGATGCTCCTCGCGATGGGCTTGCGGAGCCACGGCATTCGTAACCTCAGCTGACCAGGCAATGCGGCTGGGCTGGTGGCCGACGGGCGTGGATTCGTATCCCGCCGTCCTGATTGGCAAGAGGGTTTCCGCAGGTCAGAGCCTACGGGAACCCTCTTGCCGTGTTCTGCCCGGAAAACATTCCGAGAGAGTCGGTTTCGCAGGTTTCTCGTCAGGCGTCCGCTGCGTCGCGTGGGGGAATCGGCTGTGCGTCAGCGGATTTCCCGGGGCGGTCCGCAGGAACGAGCTGGCGCAGCAGTTCCAGGGTGTCCGCGGAACCGGTTGCCTCTTCGGTGGTGACCACGACGATGGATTGTTCCGGTGAGTGGTTGAGCTGGAGGCTCTGCTGGGTGATGGTGAGCTCGCCGACCAGCGGGTGGTGCAGCTGGAAGGAGTCTCCTTCGCAGGGTCTGACGCGGTGGTCGCCCCACATCGCGACGAACTCCGGGCACTTCACGGACAGCTCGCCGACCAACGAGGCCAGCAACGCGTCGTCGGGGTGTCGGCCTGCCCTCAGCCGGAGGCTGGCCACCAGTCCGCGTGCTTTGCGGTCCCAGTCCACGTAGAGCTCGCGGGTGTGCGGGTCCAGGAACAGCATCCGGACCAGGTTCGGGCGATCGCCTGGTCGCTCTGGTGCCGTCGGGTCGATGTGCCCGGCCAGCAGCGCGTGGCCCAGGGGGTTCCACGCCAGCACGTCGGTGCGCCGCCCGACGACCAGCGCGGGCACGCCTTCCAGCGACCGCAGCAGCTCGCGGGTGAGTCCGTTGACGCGCTCGACCGGTGGGCGCTTGCGCTGGCGCGGGCGCGGGGCGGCGAGTTCGCGCAGGTGCGCGCGCTCGTGGTCGTCCAGACGCAGTGCCGTGGCCAGCGCATCGAGCACTCCGTCGGAGGCGTTGACCGAGTGGTTCTGCTCGAGCCTCGTGTAGTACGAGACGCTGACGCCGGCGAGCTGGGCGAGCTCCTCGCGCCGCAGTCCGGCGACTCGGCGGTGCCCGGGCGGGGTGATCAGCCCGACATCTGCGGGTTGCAGGCGAGCCCGCCGGGATCGTAGGAACTCGCCGAGGTGTCCGGACCTGCTCATGTCCCCACTATGCCCTCGGCGACCACGAAGAGCCTGACACTGTCAGTGGTAGGCACGGCCGAGGTTGGTTCACCGGTCGCTCCGACGCGCAGATTGGGCGAGACCCGTCATCGAGAACTTCCCGGAGCAACCATGCGAGAGATCGCGCTGGGTGATGTCACGATCACCCGAGTCGTCGAGTACTACGGATCGGTCGAGATATCGCCTGGCGACTTCTTCCCCGACGTGCCGGAGCAGAGTTGGCGGGACCACGAGCCGTGGCTCGTCCCGGACTTCATCGACCCCGCCGCGAACGTGTGCGTGTGCGCCATCCAGACCTGGCTGCTGCGCAGCGGTGGAAAGACGATCCTGGTCGACACCGGTGTCGGCAACCACAAGCAGCGGCCGAACGCGCCGGTGTGGCACGGCCTCGAGACCGACTTCCTCGGCAACCTCGCGCGCGCCGGGGTCCAGCCCGAGGACGTCGACCTGGTGGTCAACACCCACCTGCACGTCGACCACGTCGGTTGGAACACCCGGCTGCAGGACGGCAACTGGGTGCCCACCTTCCCCAACGCCACCTACCTGGTGCCGCGCGCGGACTTCGACTTCTGGAACCCCGCCGACGGTCACGACCCCGCACTGGGCAGCGGCAGCGAGAACGTCTTCGCCGACAGCGTCGCCCCGGTGTTCCAAGCCGGGCAGACCCTGCTGTGGGAGGACGAGCACGTCATCGACGACGACCTGCGCCTGTTCCTCGCACCGGGGCACACCCCTGGATCCTCCGTGCTGAGCGTGGAGTCCGGCACCGACCGGGCGCTGCTGGTCGGAGATCTGCTGCACACCGCTGCGCAATTCGTCGAGCCCGACGCCAACAGCTGCTTCTGCGAAGACCCGGTCGCGGCCCGATCCACCCGCCGCCGGCTGCTGAGCCAGGCCGCCGACACCAACACCCTGGTGCTGCCCGCGCACCTCGGCGGGCACGGCGGCGCCGAAGTCGTGCGCGATGGCGAGAAGTTCGCCATCAAGGCGTGGGCACCGTTCGACCGGATCTGACAGGAGCAACCGATGTCCGATTTCACCGTGACCACCACCGGGGGAGCGGTCCGCGGCAGCACCAGCGGCGGTGTGCGGCGCTTCCTGGACATCCCGTACGCCGCGCCGCCGCGCGGCACCGGCCGGTTCGCAGCGCCGGAACCGCATCGCGGCTGGCCGGGGGTTCGCGACGCGACCCGGTCCGGGCCCACCGCGCCGCAACCGCGCCGGGACGGGTTCGCCACCCTGGACATGTCGCCGTTCTTCGGGCCCGGCTGGGTCCGCGGCGAGGACTACCTCACGGTCAACGTCTGGTCACCCCAGTACGCCGAGCGCCGCCCGGTGATGGTGTTCGTGCACGGCGGCGGGTTCGTCTCCGGATCGAACCGCTCACCGCTGTACGACGGCACCGCCTTCGCCCGCGACGGCGTGGTCCTGGTGACGCTCAACTACCGGCTGGGAATCCCGGGATTCCTGGATGTGCCCGGGGCGCCGCGCAATCGGGGATTGCTCGATGTCATCGCCGCTTTGCGGTGGGTGCAGGACAACGCCGAAGCCTTCGGGGGTAATCCCGGCAACGTCACGCTGGTCGGCCAGTCCGCCGGTGCCACGCTCGTCGCGGCGCTGCTGGCCACCGACGAGGCCACCGGGCTCTTCCGCCGCGCGATCGTGCAGAGCGGCAGCGGGACCGGCGCGTTCTCGCCCGACCAGGCCGCGGTGGTGACCCGCGCCGCGGCCTCCGCGCTCGGCGTCGAACCGACGGCAGGGGGTTTCAGCGCCGTCCCCGATGAGCGGCTCGTCGAGGTCATGCCCGGGCTCACCGGCCTGAACCTGCAAACAGCGGGTGAGTTCGACCCGCTGGTCGGTCTCACCCCGTTCGACGTCGTGCTGGAGCGCCAGCCGGCCGAGAGCGACGTGGCCGAGGTGGATCTGCTGGTGGGTTCTAACGCCGAGGAGGGCAACCTCTACCTCGCTCCGCAGGGCGAGCTGGGCACGTCGACCGCCGAGGACGTGCGGGATCTGGCCGCACGCGTGCACCGGGACCCGGACGCGCTCGTCGCGGCCTACCGGGCGCAGCGCCCGGGTGCCGGTCACGGGCAGCTGCGGGCCGCGATCCTCGGTGACGCCATGTTCACCGCCGGTGGCCGCAAGCTGGCCGAAGCCCACGGCAACGCGCACGTCTACGAGTTCGCCTGGCGTTCCACCGCTGTGGGCGGTCGACTCGGCGCGGCGCATTCGGTCGAGCTCCCGTTCGTCTTCGACCTGCTCGACCTCCCGGTGCTGCGGGGACCGCAGGCGCTGCTGGGTGCGGGTGAACCGCCGGCGGTGTTGGCGACGGAGATGCACGGGGCGTGGGTGTCCTTCGCGACCACCGGCGATCCCGGCTGGCCGCGGTTCGGCGCGCAGCGCAGGATCCGGCGCTTCGACGCGGTCTCGGAAACCACCACCTCCGGCGACCTGTCGATGTGGTGACCCGGTCCCTTCCGTCCCGCAGACGAGCGGGGCGGAAGGGCGCCGTGCTTGCGAAGAGCGCGGGCTCGACGCTCTGCCCTCCTCGATCGACCCGAGACGTTCGGCCCGCTGACCAGACGACGGGGTCAGTCGGCGTCGCAGGTTCGGCGGCGTTCGAGGAAGACGGTGTCGCGCCAGACGCCGTGGTGCTGGGCGATGCGTTCGCGCAGTCCGACGGTGCGGAAGCCGGCGGAGTTGTGCAGCGCGATGCTGGCCCGGTTCTCCGGGAAGATGGAAGTTTGCAGCGTCCACAGGCCGTCGGCGTCGGCGGCGGTGACCTGCTTGTGCAACAGCGATTTTCCGACCCCGCGGCCGCGGAAGTCCTCGCCGACGTAGACCGAGGTTTCCGCCACGCCCGAGTAGCAGTCCCGGTTGGACACGGGAGTCGCGGCAGCCCACCCGGCGACCTGCCCGTCGACCTCGGCGACCCACCGGTGGTCCGGCAGCCACTTGGCCTCCAGCGACTTGCGGGCTGGGACGTCGGTTTCGAAGGTCGCGTGGCCGGTGGCGATGCCTTCGGCGTAGATGCGACGCACGTCCGCCCAGTCGCCGGGTTCCAGCTGCCGGATCGTGACGTCCTCGGGGAGGTCGTCCGGGCAGCACGGGCGGGCGACGACGCCCATGACCGCGTCGGCGGCGTGCGGCAGGCCGGTGCAGCAGGCGGTGTTGACCGAGACGAAGGTGGTGGTGCGTTCCTTGTTCAGCAGCACGAACCCGACGTCGGCGAGCTTGCGCACGTGGTGCGAGCAGGTGGACTGGCTGATGCCCAGCTGGTCGGTCAAGGTGCCCACGCTGATCGTGCCGGCCGCCGCCACGGCGTGCAGCAGGCGGACGCGGGTGGGTTCGGCCAGGCACGCGAACCACTCGGCGTAGGTGGCCGCATCTTCGGCGGGCAGCAGTCCGGTCTCAGAAGCCGTCGTCGTCATGCCCTGAGTATCGACGCCCATCGATGATTTAGTCAATCGATTCACATCGATGAACCACTCGTGTCGCTGCTGCCCGTCCTGTCGTGTTCGCAGGCGAGCGTGGACGGGTGTGCGTCGGCCGAGCAAGCCACTTCGCGGCACAGCACTGTGGCTCCCGCTTGCGACAGCTCACGCCCGGATCGGCTGAGCTCGATCGCTTGCGGCTGTGCTTCAGCGGGCGTCCCGGCAGGCGCAGCCTGCGGCGTCCTTGGCTTCGGTGATCGTGGTTCGCGGATCGGCGGCCTGTTCTGCGGGTGTGCAGCACGCGGTCACGCCGCAGCAGGCGTCCTCTGTTTCCGGCATGGCGGGTTTGGTGGCGCGAATGATCGCCGAGTGCATGTGGTCGGCGACCTGGTGGGTCGAGGTGATCTCGACTTCGGTGAAACCCGCTGCCCGTAGCTGTTCGTGGTATTCGGCGAAGGTGAGGGCTCCGGCGATGCAGCCGACGTAGGAGCCGCGGTCGGCCCGTGCCCGAGGGTCGAGATGGTCTTCGGCGACCACGTCGGTGATGCCGATGCGTCCACCCGGGGTGAGGACGCGGAAGGTTTCGGCGAACACGGCGGGCTTGTCGACGGAGAGGTTGATGACGCAGTTGGAGATCACGACGTCGATCGTGTTCGCCGGTAGCGGGATGTTCTCGATGGTGCCCTTGAGGAATTCGACGTTGGTGGCGCCCGCTTTCTCGGCGTTGCTCAGGGCGAGGGCGAGCATCTCCTCGGTCATGTCCAGGCCGTAGGCCTTGCCGGTGGGGCCGACGCGGCGGGCGGACAGCAGCACGTCGATGCCGCCGCCTGAGCCGAGGTCGAGAACGCGTTCCCCTTCGCCCAGCTCGGCGACCGCGGTCGGATTGCCGCAGCCGAGAGACGCCGCGATGGCCGCGGTGGGCAGCTGTTGGCGTTCTGATGCCGCGTAGAGGCTGGAGCCGAAGCCGTCGCCGACCTCGACCTGCGCCGGGCCGCAGCAGCCATCGGTGGTGTCGCTGTGGCCGGCTGCCGTGGCTGCGGCGGCGTAGCGCTGTCGGACGGTGTCGCGCAGCTCTGCAGGTTGTTCGCTCATCGTCGATCCCCTCTTCGCCGCGGCGACGCTGGAAGCGCCCGAACGGCCTGATCGATGTCGGCTCGATGTGTCCCCGCTTCCCAAGTATCGACCCGGATCGATGCTTGCGTCAATCGATGGGCGTCGATACAGTCGAGGCAATTTCATCGAAGCTGATCGATGCAGAGGGGTTCGTCGTGGACGAGAATCCGGTCGTGGTGGTGGGCGCGGGCCCGGTGGGTCTCGCGGCGGCTGCGGAGGTTCTGGAGCGCGGTCTGCAGCCGTTGGTGCTGGAGTCGGGGGCGGAAGCCGGGTCCGCTGTGCGGGAGTGGTCGCACGTGCGGTTGTTCTCGCAGTGGTCGGAGTTGATCGACCCGGCCGCCGCCCGGTTGCTGGAACGGCAGGGGTGGCAGGCGCCGGATGCGGCGACGTACCCGTCGGGTGCGGACTGGGTCGAGCGGTACCTGCGGCCGCTGGCGGCGGCGTTGGGGGAGCGGGTGCGCTTCGGTTCCCGGGTGGTGGGCGTGGCTCGCCGCGGCCGGGATCGGGTCGTGGACGCCGGACGAGAGTCCGAGCCGCTGACGGTGCACGTCGAGACCGCCCTCGGCGAGGAGCGGATCACCGCCTCGGCGGTCATCGACGCCTCCGGGACGTGGGGCAGCCCGAACCCGCTGGGCGGCGACGGGTTGCCGGCGGTGGGGGAGCGCGCCGCACGGGAGCGGATCAGCTACCAGGTGCCCGACGTTTCCGATGCGCAGGTCCGGGCCCGGTTCGCGGGCAAGCGCATCGCCGTGGCCGGCAGCGGGCATTCGGCCCTGACCGCGTTGGTGGCCTTCGCCGGACTGGCCGAGGAGGCACCGGGTACGGAGGTCGTGTGGGTGCTGCGCCGGGGTCGCTCGGGGGATGTGTTCGGTGGCGGTGAGGCCGATCAGCTGCCCGAGCGCGGGGCGTTGGGGCTGCGCGCCAAGCAAGCGGTCGATGCCGGACGCGTCCGCACGGTGATGGGTTTTCGCACGGCTGCGGTCGAGGCCGACGGGGATGGCCGGTTGGTGCTGACGTCGTTCGAGGGGGACGAGAGCGAGCCCGTCGACGAGGTCGTGGTGCTGACCGGTTTCCGGCCGGATCTGTCCTGGCTCTCGGAGATCCGGTTGGGCCTGGACCCGGTGCTGCAGGCGCCGACCGCGCTGGCGCCGTTGATCGATCCGAACCTGCACTCCTGCGGCACCGTCTACCCCCACGGGGCCAAGGAACTGGCTCATCCCGAGCCGGGGGTCTCCGTGGTCGGCATGAAGAGCTACGGCCGGGCGCCGACGTTCTTGGCGATGACCGGCTACGAGCAGGTCCGCAGCGTGGCCGCCGCGATCGCCGGCGACACCGAGTCCGCCGAGCGGGTCGAGCTCGTCCTGCCGGAGACGGGGGTGTGCGGCGGGGCCGGGCTGTTCGACGAGCCCGAGACTGAGCAGAGCGGCGGCTGCTGCGCCGCACCCCAGCAGACCGCCGAGCTGGCGGCGCCCGGAGCCGCTGAGCGCTGACCGCATGCACTCCGAACTGAGCGCTGCGCTCGCGTTGGCCACCGACCCGCCACGTGACCCATCAGCCGACGGCCTGCGAGAGGTGCTGTGCGATGTCGGCGACCGCTGGTTTCGCGGTCCGCGCGGCGCCCACCAGCGTGGCCGAGGCCCACCCGGTCCAGTCCCCGTAACCCAGCAGGTGCAGCCGTGGTTCGGCGACGCTGCGCGTGGCGTCGGTCGGGACCGTCCCGTTCTCGGTGCGCAGGCCCAGCGGCGCGAGGTGGTGCAGCGCGGGGCGGAAGCCGGTGCACCAGATGATCGCGTCGCAGTCGAGTTCTCGGCCGTCGTCCCAGGCGATGCCGCGCTCGGTGAGCCGGTCGAACATCGGCTCGGCGTGCAGCACGCCGCGCTGACGAGCGTCCAGCACGCTCGGGACCATCACGATGTCGCCCAGCTGCCGGCTTCCGCCGTCGTCGGGCAGTCCCGCCCGGCGTGCGGCCTCGCGTTGAGTGGCCACGTCGAACAGGACCCGGCCGTCGACGTCGTCGGGCATGAATCGCGGCGGCCGCGCGGTGACCCAGGTCGTCTCGGCCGCGGTGGACACATCAGCGAGGATCTGGGCTGCGGAGTTGCCGCCTCCGACGATCACGACGTGCTGGTCGGCGAACTCCTTCGGGCACCGGTAGGACTCGGCGTGCAACTGCCGCCCGGCGAAGACCTCGCTTCCCGGGTACGAGGGGAGGTGCGGTCGGCTCCAGGTTCCTGTGGCGCTGACGACGACGCGCGCCCGCCACGTCCCGCGGTCGGTGTCGACGGCCAGCCGCGCACCGGCGTCGTGGACACCGTCGACGCGCACGGGCCGCTGCACCGGCAGCTGGTAGCGCCGCTCGTACTCGGCGAGATACCCGACGACGTGGTCGGCGGTGGGGAACTCCTCCCCGGGCTGGCGAGGCATCCACCAGCCGGGAAGCGGGCTGTGCTCGGCGGGCGAGAACAGCCGCAGCGAGTCCCAGCAGTGACGCCAGGCCCCACCGGGCTCGGGCTGGTCGTCGAGGATGACGAAATCCAGCTTCGCGCGGCGGAGGAAGTACCCGGCCGCCAGGCCCGCCTGCCCGCCGCCGATCACCACCACGTCCCGGGCCTCGGGCACCACGACCTCCTGACCTGCCTGCACTTGAGGCGAACACCCGTGCCGTGAGGCACCGCTCACAGCGCGACGGGAAACCTGTCGTCGAGCTTGCGTTCCTATCTTGATGGATGTCAAGTTAGACGCATGCCGAAACAAGACGTCCTGATCGTCTCACGGGACGAGGCCGAGCCGTGCGCCTCCGCCGTGATGCGGGAGCCGCTGACCGTCGACCAGGCCGCTGACCTCGCCAAGGTGTTCAAGGCGATCGGCGAGCCGGTGCGGTTGCGCCTGCTGTCGCTGATCGCCTCGCACGCCGGCGGCGAGGCCTGCGTGTGCGACCTCACCGACGCCTTCGAGCTGTCCGGACCGACGATCTCGCACCACCTCAAGGTGCTGCGCGAGGCCGGGGTGATCGAGGGCGACCGGCGCGGGACGTGGATCTACTACCGCGTCAAGCCCGACACGTTGCGCTTGCTGTCGGAATCGCTCGCCCCGGCTCAGGACGTGGCGGTGACGGCATGACGCAGACGCAGGACAACGCCGTCGTGGCGAAGCTGTCCACACTGGACCGATTGCTCCCGGTGTGGATCGGCGCGGCGATGGTCCTCGGCCTGCTGGCCGGCCGCTGGATCCCCGGGCTGGGATCGGCGCTGGACGCGGTGCAGATCGATGGCGTCTCGCTGCCGATCGCGCTGGGGCTGCTGGTGATGATGTACCCGGTGCTGGCCAAGGTCCGCTACGACCGGCTGGACACCGTCACCGGCGACAAGCGGCTGATGGCCTCGTCGTTGGTGCTGAACTGGGTGCTGGGCCCGGCGCTGATGTTCGCGCTGGCCTGGGTGTTCCTGCCCGACCTGCCGGAGTACCGGACGGGTCTGATCATCGTGGGCTTGGCGCGTTGCATCGCGATGGTCATCATCTGGAACGACCTGGCCTGCGGGGATCGCGAGGCCGCCGCCGTGCTGGTCGCGTTGAACTCGGTGTTCCAGGTGATCGCGTTCGCCGGGCTGGGCTGGTTCTACCTGTCGGTGCTGCCCGGGTGGCTGGGCCTGGACCAGGTGGGGCTGGAGGTCTCGGCGTGGGAGATCGCCAAGAACGTGCTGATCTTCCTCGGCATCCCGCTCGTGGCCGGTTACCTCACGCGGAAGTTCGGGGAGCGGGCCAAGGGTCGTGAGTGGTACGAGTCCCGGTTCCTGCCCAAGATCGGTCCGGTCGCGCTCTACGGGCTGCTGTTCACCATCGTGATCCTCTTCGCGTTGCAGGGGGAGGCCATCACCTCGAACCCGCTGGACGTCGTGCGGATCGCACTGCCGCTGCTGGTGTACTTCGCGGTGATGTGGGCGGGTTCGTTCGGGCTGGGCAAGGCCATCGGCCTGAACTACGAGCGCTCCGCGACGCTGTCGTTCACCGCCGCGGGCAACAACTTCGAGCTGGCCATCGCCGTGGCGATCGCGACCTTCGGCGTCACCAGCGGTCAAGCTCTGGCCGGTGTGGTGGGTCCGCTGATCGAGGTGCCGGTCCTGGTCGGCCTGGTCTACGTCTCGCTGGCCGCTCGACACCGGTTCAACCGTCCCTCCAGTACCGCGGAGGCCGACCATGCCCGCACCACCACCTAGCCACCACGACGCCGAGGAACACCGGCCGACCGACGACCAGGTCGCCGTGCTCCTCGACCACGCCTCCGCCGAGTTGCGGTCGCAGTTCCGGGGTGTGTTCGCCGAGGAGCCATCCACCACGTGGTCTCCGAGGCCTACCGGGAGCTGGCCTCCACCGCTCGTGTGCACACCCACCTGACCACCGTGGCCACCCGCTACGCCCGCGAGCGGCTGGCCGACATCGCCGAGAACCGAGGAGTCCCCGTGTCCTCCACCCCCGAGGTCCTGTTCGTCTGCGTGCACAACGCCGGACGCTCGCAGATGGCCGCCGCCCTGCTGCACCACCACGCCCAGGGCAAGGTCGCCGTCCGCTCGGCCGGCTCCGCCCCGGCTGAGACGGTCAACCCGGCCGTGGTCGAGGTGATGAACGAACTCGGCCTGGACCTGTCGCAGGAGTTCCCGAAGAAGCTCACCACCGACGCCGTCGAAGCCGCCGACGTCGTCATCACCATGGGCTGCGGCGACGCCTGCCCGATCTTCCCCGGCAAGCGCTACCTAGACTGGGAGCTCGCCGACCCCGCCGGACAGGGCGTCGACGCCGTCCGGCCGATCCGCGACGACATCGACCAGCGCGTCCGCGCCCTGCTGGCCGAGCTCGTGCCGGAGGCCGCGCAGTGAGTGGCCAGGTCGGTCTCGACGACTCCGTGCAGGTGCAGCAGCCCAGCACGCACACCGGTGCGTTCGCCTGCGGCGACCCGGTGGACCACACCTGCTGAATCTGTCCGTACGTCGGGGGGCGGCTCCTCAAGTCGGAGTCGCCCCCCGAACCTCGGTGCGGGTCGCATGTCCCGGACGATGTGTCAGGCGGTGGCCGGTTCCGCGGCGGCTGGGGTGGAGTCCGGGTCGTGCTTGCGCACCGCGACCAGGGCGAGTGCGCAGAGCGCGACGACTGCTGCGGCTCCGACGTAGAGCTGGGTCGCCGAGGCGCCTGCGTCCTTGAGCAGCCCTGCGATGGTCGGGGAGAGGATGGCGCCGATCCTGCCCATGCCGAGCGCCCAGCCCATGCCGACGCTGCGGACGTGGGACGGGTACAGCGGTGGCCCGACGGTGTAGGCACCGGCGATGCAGCCGTTGATCAGCGCGCCGACGATGACGCCGATCCCGAACCCGAGCCACAGGACCGAGGTGCTCAGGATGAACACGACCATCATGGCGGCCGACAGCAGCGAGAACCCGATCAGCACGACCCGCGGTGGGCGGAGCCGGGCGGCCAGGCCGTAGAGCACGGAACCGACGGTGCCGCCGATCGAGATCGCCATTCCGGCGGTGACCGCAGCGCTCTTCGAGAGCCCCTCCTCGGCGAGCAGGGTTGGGGTCCAGCTGTTGACGAAGTAGAAGCCGAACATGATGGTGATGAAGATGATCCAGAGCAGGATCGTGGGCGCGAGCAGCTGCTTCAGCCAACCCGAACCGGCCTGTCCGGCGTCCTTCCGGGCGGCGCTCGCCTGGTCGAGGTCGGACGAGCTGATGGCGTCCATCCGCATGCGCGCCAGGGTCTTGTTGATGCGCTCCAGGGCGCCGCGGGGACGACGCTGCTCGAGGAAGGCGATCGACTCGGGCAGCAGCACGGCGATGACGATCAGGGCGAGCAGAGTTCCGAAACCGCCTGCGTAGAAGACGATCCGCCAGTCACCGCCCACCGTGGTCTTCGCGACGAGGCTCGCGAGCGTCGCGCCGATGCCGTACCCGGCGGTGTAGATGCCGATGGCGAGCCCGCGGTTCTTCGTGTTCGAGAACTCGCTGGCGATCACGTTGGTGCTGGCCAGGATGCCGCCCACGCCGATGCCGGTCACGAGCCGGAACAGGCCCATCACCAGCACCGAGGGGGCCATCGCGGCGCCGAACATGCCGATCGTGCCCAGCACGAGGCTGATCAGGATCAGCGGGCGACGCCCGATCAGGTCGGCGAAGGGTGCGAGCAGCATCGAACCCAGCGCCATCCCGATCAGACCGACGGAGACCAGCAGCCCGAACTGGGAACCGTTGAGACCGAACTCCTCGGTGACCGAGGGGCCGGTGAACGCGACCGCCATGACGTCGAAGCCGTCGAGGCAGTTCATGAAGGTGCAGAGCGCGACGATCAGCCATTGGTAGCCGGACATGGGCGCCGCGCCGATGCGAGCCGTGAGGGTCATTGAGGTATCCAGTGGTGAGGGATCCGTTGCGCCCGGATCAGGTGAGGTGGAGGGTGACGGATGCGCGGTCGCCGGTGTGGCCGGCCGCGGCGCGGGAGACGCAGAGGCACAGGTTCGTGCAGCGCTGCTTCTGCGCTTCGCTGAGGAAGACGTCGCGGTGGTCGATGGTGCCCTCGACCTCGACGATCTTGGCCAGGCAGAGTCCGCACTCGCCCTTGCGGCAGTCCGAGAGCGTGTCGATCCCGGCCGCGTTCAGGGCGTCCAGGATCGAGGTGTCGGGTGCGACGGCGACCTCCCGGTCGAGCTGGGGGAGGCGGACCAGGAACTCCTCGGCCTCGAACCGGCCGCTGGAGCCGAACGTTTCGAACCGCAGGTTGGTCTGCGCGAGCCCGTGCTCGGTCCAGCTCGACCTGATCGCGTCCATCAGACCGAGCGGGCCGCACATGTAGAGCTCGGTCGTGGCCGCGTTCGGTGCCGCGGCGATCTCGCCGACCAGGCCGGGTACCGACAACGGTGTTGCTTCGTCGTCGACGTGCACCCGGAGCCGATCGCCGTGCTCGGCGCTGAGCTCGTCGAGATAAGCCATGACCCGACGACTGCGGCCGACGAGCACGAGCTCGTAGTCGGCGCCGCGGCGGCGCAGTGCCGAGGCCATCGCGACCAGTGCGGTGACGCCGATGCCGCCGGCGACCAGGACGTAACGACCGGCGCCGACCGCGAGCGGGAAGCTCTGCACCGGCCCGGTGACGGTGAGCTCGTCACCGACGGCCAGGGCGTGCATGGCCTCCGAACCACCTCGGGAAGCGGGGGCGAGCTGCACGCTGAGCGTGAGCCTGCGGCCCCCGTCCACGGATCGCACGACGGAGTAGGAGCGGATCTGCCGTCGGCCGTGGACGGGCAGAGCGACGTCGACGTGGGTACCGGGCGCCGCGTGCTCGGGGTGTTCGACCTCCAGCACGATCCGGCGGACGCCGTCGGCCACGAGGTCGGCTTCGACGACCTGCGCCCGCTGCCAGCGGGACTGGGAGTGGGCCGCCATCAGACACCCCTACCCGCAGCGGGAGCCGCCGACGGCCGCCCCTCGGCCGCCAGCATCCGCTCCAGGATCTGGCGGACCCACATCCCGCCCGCGTCGATGTTGAGGCTGTAGAACTCGTGATCCGGGTTGGCGTCGATGGCGCGTTGCTGAGCGCGCAGCATGTCCTCGTCCTCGCCGAAGACGCCGTGCACGCCTTGGCGCAGCTGGGTGGTGATGGTCTGGCTGTCGAGGCAGTAGTTGCGCATGAACGCCCAGAAGTAGTGACAGGTGCGGTCGGTCTCGGGGGTGATCGTGTTCATGACGTACCCGTTGACGCCTTGGCTGCGATCGCCCTCGGGCGCACCGGTGCCGGCCTTGGCAACACCGACGTCGATGCAGATCGTGCCCGGAGCCTGGAACCTGATGATCTGCCAGCGGTCGACCTTGCCCTCGAAACCGGGGAACTTGTCGCGCATGTTCTTCAGCCAGAACGGCGGGGCGTCGATGTCGCGCATCCAGCGGGTGACGGTGACCGTGTCGCCTTCGTGGGTCACGTCGAACTCGGACTCGGAGAGCTCCTCCTGGCCGATGCTCGAGGAGTGCACGAACTCCTCGTGGGTGAGGTCCATCAGGTTGTCGAGGACCAGCTGGTAGTTGCAGTCGGCGTGGATCGTCTCGCCGTCACCTGCCCAGGACGGGTCGTCCATCTGGTGCATGTCGGGCACGGTGGCCGGATCGGCGAGGTCGGGGTCGCCCACCCACACCCAGACGTAGCGGTAGCGCTCGACGACGGGGTAGGAGGGGACGGTCGCGCTCGGGTTGATCGTCTCCTGCGCGGGCATGCCGGTGCAGCGACCGGTCGAGTTGTAGCGCAGGCCGTGGTAGGGGCACTGCAGCTCGTTGCCGAGGATCTTGCCCTGCGACAGCGGTGCGAGCCGGTGCCAGCAGGCGTCGGCGAGCGCGACGGCGCGTCCCTCGGCGTTGCGCCACAGCGCGAGCGGCACACCGGCGACCGTGCGGGCCAGGGGCTGCCTGCCGGTGACCTCGTGATCCCAGGCGGCCACGTACCAGGCGTTGCGCGGGTGGTTGAAGATCTTCGCCGCGGCCGTGGTCGGTGCTGCGGTGTCCACCGGTGCGGGGGGTGTGAGCGTCATTGGCCAACTCCCTATGAAGAGAGGTATCTGTTGCGTGAGCCACAAGCTATCTATGGATATAGTGAGTTGGCAAGGGTGGATAGCGTGGCCGACCAGGAGGGGAGGCCATCTTGTCGCTGCGATATGCGCTGATCGCGCTGCTGACGGGTCGTCCGATGACCGGTTACGACATCTCGAAGAGCTTCAGCCGCTCGGTCGCGCACGTGTGGCACGCCCCGGACTCGCAGATCTACCCGGCGCTCAACCGGATGGAGCGCGACGGGCTGCTCACCTCGGTGGAGGTCCCCTGGGGCAAGAAGGGGACCAAGAAGGAGTACCACGTCACCGACGCGGGCCTCGCCGAGTTCCGGGAGTGGATGGAATCACCCCTGGTGCCGCAGTGGCAGCGGGATCCCGCTTACCTGAAGGCCGCGTACTTCGACTTCGCCGACCCCGCGGCGGTGCGTGAGCAGCTGCGGCAGCAGCAGGCGTACTGGGAAGAGCACCTGGCGACGCTCGAGAGCACCCGGGCGACCCTCGCCGACCGCACCCACCCCACCCTGGCGGCGCGGATCGCCGATCTGGACGAGCGCGAGGCCGAGCTGTCCGTCCGCTACAAGATCTACGCCTACGACGGCCTGATCGCGCGCGCTCGCACCGAACTGGCGTGGATCCAGGACGGCTTCACCCTCCTCGACGAACTGCACGGCACCTGAAGATCCGCGGTCATGAGCTCTCCACGCAGCTGGAGGTGTCCGGATGGAAAAGGCAGCCGGATGAGAGGGTTTTGGGATTGGTGGCCCAATCTGGCGGTGTTCCTCTGGATCCGCTCTTGGTTGCTGCGACGTTGGTCCACTGTGGGTGGTTGAGGCGCTGAAAGTGGATGGTGTCGCGGAGTCGCCAGGCATGGGCCGTGGGAAGAACACGCGGACGGCAGAGCCGAGTCGGTCAGCGCGCCGGCGGGCCCGTGGAGCGGGGACGCCGGCGCGCGCAGGACCGTGTGCTCAGTACATGTGCACGCGCTTGTAGAAGGCGATTGCCGGAGGGGTGAGCAGGCCGGCCTCGTCGAGGAACTCCATGAGGCCCGAGCTGGCGTTGCGCATCAGCGATTTGCGGTGCTCGTTGGCCTTGACCTCGGCCAGCGCGCGCTCGGTGTCGATCCCGACCGCGGCGTAGACCTTCGGGCTGACCAGCGCGTTGACGATGACGTAGGCGGCGATGGAGATCACGGTGGCGCTGAGGTGGCGTTTGATCCGACCGACCCCCTGCATGTGCTCCTTGATCTCCTCCCGGGCGAACTTCATGTGCCGGGATTCTTCGACCACGTGGATCTTGGAGCTGGTGCGCACGATGTCGAGCACGTTCTCGCCGCGCATCCAGTCGCGCTGCATGACGTCGAGCACTTCCTCGGCGACCAGGCCCGCGCCGTAGGCGACCTCGCCGCCTGCGAGGCTCTTCAGCCCGCGTGCGAGCTCGATGACGACCCTGCTGGGGAAGTAGGCGGGGACCTCGAGCTTCTGGCAGATGCGGGCGAACATGATCGAGTGCCGGCACTCGTCGGCGACCTCGGTCAGCGCGAACTGGAACTCCGAGTTCGCGGGGTCCTGCACGTACTGGTCGCGCAGGATCATCTGCTGCAGGATCATCTCGAACCAGATCCCGGTGCTCATGATCGAGCAGACCTCGTGCCTGGTCAGCGTGATCCGCTGCTGCTCGGTGAGCTCGTCCCACAGCGGCGTGCCGTAGAGCGTGCTCCACTCGGGGTTCAGCCCGTACTGGTCGGCGGGAAGCGGTGCGTCCCAGTCGATTTCCGTGCTGGGGTCGTAGGAGAGCGTCTGCGACGACTCCAGCAGTCGGCTGGAGAAGTCCTGCTCAGCGCCCTGGCCGGCAACACCGACGGCGGTCATGCGCACCTCCGCAGTTCGTGGTACTCGAAGTAACAGGAACAGACTGTACCCCATAAATCCGCGATTGCGGAGACACTTTCTCCCGACGGTCGAACTTCGCTGGTGAGCGCATCAACGACAGGGCGTGCGGACGACCGGAGCGCCAGGTGGGCCAGGCGCTGTGCGAGAGGGCGGACCCGGATTACGGCCGTAATCGGGTCTCCGATTACGGCCGTAATCCGGGTACCGGGCGGAGGTGGTCGATGGACTGGAAGGCGTTGGTGAGAAGGCCGGTCGTGCGCATTGGGTCAGAGCGTCGGACGCGGCTCGGCTGCGGTGCTTCGGCGAAGGGCTGCTGCCGGACGGACCTGCTGACCGACGCGAGTGGGAAGCAAGAGGTCGCTGGTGGCGACAGCTGTGGCACCAGCGACCTGCGCGCGTGTCAGAGTGAGGTGCGGAAGGGGCCGGTGACCTCGTAGGTGATGCCGCCGCTGCTGGAACCGCTGGTGCCGCGTTGCGAGGAGAAGTACATGCGGTTGCCCGCGGGGTTTAACGCCACGCCGCACAGCTCGGAGGCGGATTGGCCGGTGACGCGCAGGAACGGCGCGATGATGTCGTCGGGGGTGATGATGCAGATTTCCATGTTGCCGCCGTCCTCGGCGACGTAGAGGTCGCCGACGGTGGCACCGGTGATGTTGTCCACGCCGGTCAGCGGCGGGTTGCTGGTGAGGTTGTCGTCGTAGGCGACGTGGAGTTGGTTGTTGGCCGCGTCGTAGGCCCAGACGCGGTTGTCGCCCTTGGTGGTGAAGTAGCAGGTGCCGTTGCGGTAGAAGGCGCCTTCACCGCCGTTGAAGATCTTGGCGCCGGTGACCTGGTCGCGGGTGGGGGTGGGGCTGCCGTCCGGGTCGGGAACGTTCACCCAGGACAGGGCGGTCCCGTTCTCGACGAGGACCTGGAGGGTTCCGCCGGCGGACAGGCCTCCCCAGGTGGTGGGGATGAACCGGTAGAAGCAGCCGTCGCTGGTGTCCTCGGTCTGGTAGATCACCTTGCGGTCGGGGTCGCAGGCGGCGGCCTCGTGCGTGAACTGGCCCATGGCGTCGCGCCGCACCGCGGCTTTGACTCCCCAGGGGTCGGTTTCCCAGGTGTAGCCGAAGTCGGTCTCCTCGCAGGACAACCAGGTGTTCCAGGGGATCGGTCCTCCGGCGCAGTTGCGGGTGGTGCCGCCCAGGATGCGGTAGGCGTCGGTGGTGTTGCCGCTGGCGTCGAAGCGGATGGCGCTGACTCCTCCTCCACCGCTGCTCATCTCGGAGTTGGAGACGTAGATCCATCCGGCGCCGTCTGCGAAGCACGCACCGCCGTCGGGGGCGCTGTGCCAGGTGTAGCCGGCGTTGGCGACGGCGTGAGTGGAACGGGCGATCACGCGGCTGGTGAAGCCTGCGGGCAGCTCGATCCCGTTGGCATCGGCGGCCTGCAGGGCTCCGTAGGGGCTCGGGCCGGTCTTGGCTGGATAGGCGATGGATTCGCGGGTGACGCTGAATCCCAGGGTCGCCACAGTGCCACCGACGACGGCGGCGCGGAGGAAATCCCGACGTTCCACGGCGTTCTCCTTCAGTCAGAAGCCGGAACAGGGTGAGCCGCAGGCGGAAAGCGCTGCGGAAGTCGGGAAACCTATGGGGTGAGCGGTGTCCGGTGAGCGCCCGGGCCATGAACATTCCTCGACCGGTCGATGATGGTGAGAAGCGCTCTGCTAAGCGGATTCAGTCATTCCGATGGCGAAGGAGTCGCCGATCGGAGATCGTTCATCGGCGCCATGGCGCGGATCTTCGCGCTCGGGCTCGGCGACGTGCTCACGCGCCGGTGCGCTCTCCGAGGCTCAGCGGGATTCGTGGTCGTGCCACGTGCGCATGTGGGTGGCGTGCGTGCGCAGGTAGGCGCCGGGTTTGAAGAAGTGGTCGTAGAAGTCCAGGTCGAGGTGGTGGGCTTGGACGTAGTTGAGGATGAACACCGTCGGCACCGTTGCGGGGAACTTGCCGAAGGTGTCGAAGATGTACTGGGCCTGGAGTCCGACGCAGGCCTTGAACGCGTCGTCGTGCACCTGGGCGCTCGCGCGGAATCCGGGGCTGTCGGTCCAGGCGCCTGGCGTGTCTCGGTGGAACGGGCCGCCGGGACCGAACTTGCGTTCGGCGAAGGCGTCCACCGCTGCCCTCATGTCGTGGTGGTGCGGTGGGCAGTAGGCCTCGAAGACCCCTTCGCGGCCGGTGGGGTTGGGCGTCGACCAGCGCTCGTCCTCGTCGTAGCGGAATCCGAGCCCCGGTACGTCGGGGTTGCCCGAGGCGCCGAGCATCGAGAATCGGTCGATCCCGTCGAACATCCACCCGCCGAGTCCCATCGCCTGCAGCATCAGCACACCCGCGTAGCAGGCGGTCGCCAACTCGGCCGTGGCTTCGGTGAGCGCGTATTGCTCGGTGAAGGTCAGCGGGAACGGCTCGTCGACGTCGATCAGTCCGCTGAACTCGCCGAGTCCGGGAATCCTGCGGTTGTTGATGTCGTCGTAGACCGCGTAGCCGTTCTGGGCGAAGAAGCACAGCACGGCGATCAGGTGCTGCGCCAGGTCGGCCACCGGGATGACCAGCAGCGAACCGGGAACGTTGACGCACCAGGTGTTGTGCCCCTCGAGGTAGGGCTCCTCGGCGGGAAGGTACAGCCTGCCGGTCGAGAGCCGGTGTGACCGCTCGCGATGGCGTTCGACCATCAGCTCCGGTGTGACCTCCTCGACCGCCGGGTCGACGAGGGCACCGGCATCGCGGGTGGGGAAGTAGTAGAGCCCTGAATCGTCGGTGAAGAACAGTTCGGCGGTGTGGAACCCGGCTGCGGAGGGGAAGGTGCGCCCGGCGGCGGCTCCGGCGTAGTTGGAGACGTGCGGTGCGTAGCGGGCGTGCCGGGTGATCGAGTAGTGCCAGCCCGTCGTGCCGCCCATCGCGCTGAGCACGAGCATCCGTTCGAGCTCCGTGAGCGAGAGGGGTTCGTGCCGGGAGCGGTAGGCGAGGGGGCCGTCGGGGATCTCGTCGCCCACGGCGAAGCGCCGGGAGCGTCGACCGAAGAGCGCGTCCACCAGTGGAAAGGCCGCCAGGTCCGCCATCGCCTCGGTCCCGGCAGGCCCCATCGGGTCGAACCTCACCACGACTGATCACCCCCGTCTCATCGCGTCCAGCTTCAGTCCAGCCCCAGCGCGGGCACGGGACCAGAGTCGAAGGTCATCGTTCGCGTCCGTCGGGCCGGAGGGGATGGCCATGGCCGACTGGCAGCCCTGATAGAGGCTCTTTATCGGAGCCTTTCAAAATTCGTCTAGCCAGATTTCCCGATCCGTTTGATCGAGCGGTGCGCAGCTGAGAACCTCTGCGGAAGCACACAACGAAAGAGGTCCTGCTGCCACGGTGCGGGACGTGGCACATCGCTTTGGGCGCGGGCAGCGCCGAGCTTGAGTCCGCGGCGCAGGATGAAGTCGTGATGCCGGCGCATCGACAGCCGGCGACGCCCGGTGCGGGTGTCCTGTGAGGAGGTTCATCACGCCTGTCGAAACTCGTCGTTCCCAACGGGAGTGGCGAGCATTCCGCTCGTGCCGAAGTTCTCCAAGCTGGTGAATCAGGGTTTCACAATGAAAAAATCGCAGAACAAGCGGGCGACGAATCATACCGTTTTCGCGGTATCGATGGCCGTTTCGGCGCTGGTCGTCCTGTGGGGAGCGGTGGACCCGACCGGGTTCGGGACCGTGACGACGCAGCTGTTCAACCACGTCGTATCGGATTTGAGCTGGTTCTTCCTGCTCACCGCGAACCTTTTCCTCGTGTTCGTCATCTACCTGGGGCTGAGCGGCTACGGGCGCATCAAGCTCGGAGCGGATCGAGACGAACCGGAGTTCGGCCGAATGTCCTGGTTCGCCATGATGTTCCAGGCCGGGATGGGTCCGGCGATCATCTTCTGGGGCCTGGCAGAACCCCTGTCGCACTACGTCGACGTCCCCTTCGGCCTCGCTCCGCCCGGCAGCGACGAAGCCGCCGGGGTGGCGATCAAGTACTCGTTCTTCCACTGGGCGCTGCACCCGTGGGCGATCTACGCGGTCGCGGGCCTGGCCGTCGCCTACTTCACCCACCGCAAGAAGGAGCGGGGACTGCTCAGCGCGATCTTCCGGCCGCTGCTCGGCGATCGCGTCGACGGACCGCTGGGCAAGGTCATCGACGTGCTGGCCGTGCTGGCGGTGGTGTTCGGCATCGCCGTGGCGCTGGGGCAGGCGGGCCTGCAGATGACCGCGGGACTGGGCGAGACCTTCGGGCTGCCCACCGGAATCGTCGTGCAGCTGATCGTGCTGGCCCTGACCACGGCCGCGTTCATGGGCTCGGCGACGACGCGGATCGAGCACGGCATCAAGTGGCTGTCGAACATCAGCATGCTCATCGCCCCGGTCCTGCTGATCTTCTACTTCGTCGTGGGCCCGAGCATCACCCAGATCAACGCCTTCACCGAGGGCCTCGGTGCCTACCTGGGCGACATCGTCCCGATGAGCTTCCGGCTGGACGCCTTCAGCCCGGATGACGGGTGGATGGGCAGCTGGACCGTCTTCTACTGGTCCTGGTGGATCGCCTGGGCCCCGTACGTGGGTCTGTTCATGGCGCGCATCTCGCGCGGTCGCACGATCCGCGAGTTCGTCGCGGCCACCGTGCTGGTGCCCAGCCTGGTCAGCATGATCTGGATCGCGGTGTTCGGCGGCGCCGCGCTGCAGCTGGCGCGCAGCGGTCTGGCCGGTGACATCGCGCAGACCGTGCAGCAGAGCCCCGCGGCCGGGATGTTCGTGTTCATCCAGCAGTACCCGATGGCCGGGATCATGTCGGTGATCACGCTGATCGTGCTGTGGGTGTTCTTCGTGGCGGGCGCCGACGCGGGCACGGTGGTGCTGGGCGAGTTGTCCACGGGCGGCGAGCCGAACCCCAAGACCTGGGTGCGGCTGCTGTGGGGCGTGCTGCTCGCTGGGGTCGCCGCCGTGCTGCTGGTGTCCGGCGGCCTCGACGGGCTGCAGAAGGCCTCGGTGCTCACCGGGACGCCCTTCGCGATCATCCTGGTCGGCATCTGCGCGGCGTTCTACAAGACCCTCCGGGACGAGCACGGCCCGACCAGTGCTCGCTCCGGTGCGCACGCAGCGCCACCCGAGGAGGTCCCGCAGGACGGCGAGGTCGCCGTGGTGAGCGCGGAACCCACCCGGAGCGAGAGCCGATGATCGGCGCGGTTCCCCTGCGCTAGGAGCGGTTCGAAGCTGCGGCGGTGCCGGCCGGCACCGCCGCAGCTGTCCTCGCCACGGGATTCCTCTGCGGTTCTCCGGTGAAGGCAGCCGCAACGGCGTGCGTCGGTTGAACCGCGGAACGCGGAGGTTCACCGAAAGTGGGCCGCCTGAGAACTGAACTCGGTCCGGCAAGCTGTTGGAGTCTGGGCGGCGAGGGTCTGGGCCCGGTATCGCGCCGGAGTTGGCACACCTCGGTCTCGACCTCCGAAGTGGGAACGTCGGTCAGGTCGTCGTGGCCGGGGCCTTGGTGAATAGTTCGTCGATGCGCCTGAGCACGGTGGTGCGCTCCCGGTTCCGCTTTTCGTAGCCTGCGACCATGTGCAGCTGCCGCCGGGACAAACCCTGCAGTCGGTGGACGACTTCTCCCGCCGGGAGGTCGTCGTAATCGGCGATCGGGAGTTGGTCTGCGTCGACGATCCTTCCGGTCACGGCGCCTTCGGCCTGTGCGACGCCGGGGATTCGACGGACTTGTTCGCCTGCCTGGCCGGCCCGGTGCTGGACTTCCTGCGTGGCTCCGCCCATGATGTTCTGCCCGCGGTCGGCGAGGTCATCATAGGCTTGGCCGGCGCTATCCATCCATTGCGCGCGCTCGAACGTGGAAGGCATACGCGGGTTTCTGCCCACCCGCAGGGTTGGGTTGGCTGTCGGTTCAGTCGTGCGCGCCCTGCGCCGCGGCGCTGTTCGTGGTGAGCGCGGCGCAGGGCGGTATCAACGCCTCACGTGCTCGGCGGGCGATCGGGTCCTGCGCGGACTCGGCAGGAGAGCGAACGCTCAGAACTTCGCACACGGCGTTGGCTGCGAGACGGATGTCCGTGCCGACAACCGGAGCAGAGGTACCGCACGTTTGCCCTGTGATCAGGGCTGCTTCTTGGATCGGAGATAGAACAGACCGGCCATCGCGGCAGCAGCGGTCACACCAACGATCATCAGTGCACGCAACATCGTCACTCCTTCACAGGTTTTCGGGTCCACACCCGACGGAACGCATCAAGTCCAGCAGTTCTCGGCCGCGCCCGCTCGCTCATTCACCGGCACGTGTGGGCTGGCGCTACTCAGGGCACGTGCAGTGGGATTCACCCAGCAACTGGGGCGAACAGTGGGAGGTGCTGCAGGGCCGGTCGACCACGGGTTCCGCGTGCAGCACGCCGGGTTCCCGGCGGCGGGCAGATAGATTCGCGGTGGGGTGGTGCGGTGGGACGCGACATGAAAGGCGTTGGAGGAGCAGGACTTCGCCCATTAACGCTCGGTGAAGCGCGACATCACCTCGCACCTGGGACGCTGGACTTCACCACCGAGAAGCTCCGCCCTCGCCCCGTACAAGTTCGCTCGTGGCGCGAGGAACGCGGAGATCCCGATGGGTGTCCGGCCTGGTCTAGCCGCTGACGATGCGCCGGTGGTTCTGGCGCTGTGTTGGTCCAGGTTGCGTCTCGGCGATCCACGGGCCGTCGATCGACGCGTCGAGAACGCCGTGCTCCAGCCACTGATAACGGTTTTCGAGCACCTGGCGGGCGATCACCCGGTCGTCGGCGTCGGTGTTGCGCCACAGCCGCCCGAACAGCTGCTCGACGCGACGCCGGGACTGGTTGCAGAAGGCGTCGGCCAGCTCGATCGCTGATTCGTCCCGCCCGTCCGAACGGGCGTAGACGCAGCAGGCGCTCATCGCGTACAGCTCGGCACCGATGTCGACGATGCGGCCGAGGAACAACTGGCGGTGCTCCAGCCGGGCCTGCCAGCGCGACATGCCGTAGAAGATCTGCCGGGCGAGGCGCCGGCTCGCGCGTTCGACGAAGCGCAGGTGCTCGGCGAGCGGCCCGTGTTCACCGAAGCCGGCGGGCACGTGGCCCCTGCCGGTCACCAGGCTCGGCAGCCACCGTGCGTAGAAAGCACCCGCGCGGGCGGCGGCACGCGCCTTGTGCTGCAGGTCGGCCTTGGGATCGATGATGTCTCCGGCGACCGACAGGTGCGCATCGACCGCTTCTCTGGCGATCAGCAACCGCATGATCTCGCTGGATCCCTCGAAGATCCGGTTGATCCGCAGGTCCCGGAGCATCTGCTCGGCGGGCACCCCGCGCTCGCCGCGTGCGGCCAGCGACTCCGCTGTTTCGTAGCCGCGGCCACCGCGGATCTGCACGAGCTCATCAGCGACCTGCCAGGACAATTCCGTGCTGAAGAGCTTGGCCAGTGCGGCTTCGATGCGGATGTCGTGCCGGTCGGCGTCGGCCAGGCGACCGGACACCTCCAGCACGGCCTCCAGGGCGAACGCCGTGGCCGCGATGAACGCGATCTTGCCCGCGATGGCCTCGTGCTCACCGATCGGCCGACCCCACTGGACGCGCTGCGAGGACCACTCGCGGGCGATGCGCAGGGACCACTTCGATGCCGCCGTGCACAGCGCGGGCAGCGAGAGCCGTCCGGTGTTGAGCGTCTTGAGCGCGATCTTGAGCCCGTCGCCCTCGCGGCCGATCCGGTTGGCGGCGGGGACGACCACGTCGTGCAGCCGGGTCACGCCGTTCTCGATGCCGCGGAGCCCGAGGAAGGCATTCCGGTTCTCGACGGTGATGCCCTCGGCATCCGCCTCGACGACGAAAGCCGTGATGCCGCCGCGGTGTCCCTCCGACTCGGGCACCCGCGCCATCACCACGAGCAGGTCGGCCAGCACGCCGTTGGTCGTCCAGAGCTTGACGCCGTTGAGCGTGTAACTGCTGCCGTCCGCGTTCGGGACTGCGCTGGTGGCCAGCCGCGCCGGGTCGCTGCCGACGTCGGGTTCGGTCAGCAGGAATGCGGTGATCTCGCGAACGCAGCGCGGCAGGAATTCTTGCTTCTGCTGCTCGGTCCCGAACATCTTGACCGGCTGCGGCACGCCGATGGACTGATGTGCCGACAGCAGGGCGCCGATCGAAGGATTGGCCGTGCCGGCCAGCATCAGCGCGCGGTGGTAGTACACCGCGGGTAGGCCGAGACCGCCGTAGGCGCGGGGGATCTTGATGCCGAAGGCGCCGAGGTCTTTCAGGCCGTTGATCACCTCGTCCGGGATCCGCGCGTCGCGCTCGATCTGCTGCCCGTCGACCTTCGTCTCGCAGAACACGCGCAGCCGGTCGAGGAATGCCTCTCCCTCGACCGAGGTCTCGCTCGCGGGAAGCGGGTCGATCAGGTCGATCCGCAGCCTTCCGAGGAACAATTCTTTTCCGAAACTCGGTCGGTCCCAACGTGATTCGCGGGCTTCTTCAGCCACTTGCCGAGCCTGCTCGGCGTTGACCCGCGCCTCGTCCTGGTGAACGTCATCCACCTTGGTCATCTTCGACTCCCAACGCGCTGGGGCTGGCGTCGGACACGACGGTACTGCCGGTAGGAGGCACGCGATAGTTCGCGAATGCGACACAAGGTCGCAAAGTGCGGCCATCAGATCATCGACGCCGCGAGGGCTACTGCTCCGGTGTCAACTCGGCCCGCGATTGCTACCGAGCGTGATATCACCCACCCTGCCGAGCAAGCACGTGGTATCGGTGTGGGTATTCCTCAGCGGGCTGGGATGAATCTCCAGGTGCGGGCGCTGCCGACCGAGATCGTTCTGCCCACCACGTGCTCGACCTCGTCGATCTCGCCACGTCCAGGTAGACCAACCTCGACCGCCAACGAGCTCTCAACTCATGGCTCTAGCTCCGGGCGTGCAACGCCTGCGAGAGCGCGCTCATGCTGATGTCGATCGTCGTGCGGAGCTGTTCCTGCTTCGCCCCAGCCCTGCTCATCACGGCCAGCGACTGGTTGACCGCCGCGATGTGAACGGCGAAGTCGTCGGCGTCGCCCTCGGCCAACTTCGCGGAGTTCAAGGCGGTCCGCAGGCGCGCACGCTGAAGGCCCAGAGCTTCGATAGCGCGCGCGGCGATGTCAGGGCTCAGCACCGGTATCGCCATCGCGGTCTGGGCGACCAGGCATCCGTCCGGCAGATCGGGGTCAGCGATGCGCTGCAGCGTCACTTCGAAGAATTCCTGTATCGCCCGCAGCGGCTCCTCGGCCGCACTCGCGAGCGCCTGGTCGTACCTGCCCCCGTAGCGCGTGGCGTAGCGGTCCAGGCAGCGCAGGTAGAGCGAGTCCTTGTCGCCGAGCGAGGAGTAGATGGAACTGCGGTTCAGCCCGGTCGCTCTGGAGAGGTCGTCGAGCGAGGTGTCGGCGTACCCGGCTCGCCAGAACTGGATCATCGCCGCTTCGAGCACGATGTCCACATCGAACTGCTTCTTCCCGGCCATCACGCGCGTACCTCGTTCTCGAATCAAGCCGTTGTGCCCTGCCCATCATATCTTGAACTGGTCGGTCCAAGATGCGTTAGGCTTGAGACATGACCGACGCCGCGACCGACGCGAACCGCTCTCGCGACCAGAACTCGATCTCCGGGTTGCCGCTGCACGACCTCGCGGGATTCACCCACCGCTGGGTCGACGCGGACGGCGTCCGGCTTCATGCCGTGGAAGGCGGTCAGCCGACCGGCCCCACCGTCGTCCTGCTCGCCGGGTTCCCGCAGACCTGGTGGGCTTGGCGCAAAGCGATGCCGCGCCTCGCCGAGCGATTCCACGTGATCGCGATGGACCTGCCGGGACAAGGCCACTCCGACCGCCCGCACGACAGTTACGACACGCACACCGTCGCTTCGCGCGTCCAGGCTGCGGTGACTGCGCTCAACGTGCCGAAGTACTGGCTCGTCGCCCACGACATCGGGGCCTGGGTCGCCTTCTCGCTAGCCCTCGAGCACGAAGAGCGCCTGCACGGTGTCGCACTGCTCGACGCCGGCATCCCCGGAATCAGCCTCCCGGACGCCATTCCAACGGATCCCGACCGGGCCTGGAAGACCTGGCACTTCACGTTCCACCTGGTGCCCGATCTTCCCGAGGCATTGCTCGCCGGTCGCGAGCGCGACTACGTGGACTGGTTCTTGAGGGTCAAAGCACTGTCCCCGAACGCGTTCGGCAGTGCCGAGATCGACCACTACGCCGCCGCCATCGCTGCCGAGGGCGGTCTCCGAGCGTCACTCGCCTACTACCGCGACGCCGCGGACTCGGCGCGCAAGAACCATGATGCTCTCGGTCGAGGGCACTTGAGCGTCCCGGTCCTGGGAATCTCCAGCTCCCACGGCTCGATCCCCGACATGGCCGCTTCCATCAGCCCCTGGGCGGACAACGTGACGGGTGTCGTCATCCCGTGTTCCGGACACTTCATCCCTGACGAGCAGCCTGACGCGGTCGCGGAGGCGTTGACCGCGTTCATCGATCGCGAGGGGTAGTGCGGACACCGGCGCGAACGCGTCGCTCGCTCAGGAGCAGACCGCTCCGGTCGCCGCGGAGCCGACCAGCTTCGCGTACTTCGCCAGCACGCCCGTGCGGTGTCCCGGGGTGGGCGGGGACCAGGCGTTGCGCCGCTTCTCCAGCTCTTCCTGCGGGACGTCGAGGTTGAGGGTCTTGGTGGCCATGTTGAGCACGATCGGGTCGCCGTCGCGCACCAGCGCGATGGTGCCGCCGTCGGTGGCCTCCGGCGCGACGTGTCCGATGCACAAGCCGGTCGTCGCTCCGGAGAAGCGGCCGTCGGTGACCAGCAGGACCTCCTTGCCCAGCCCGGCACCTTTGATCATGCCGGTCACGGCGAGCATCTCCCGCATTCCGGGTCCACCGCGCGGACCTTCGTACCGGATCACGACGACGTCGCCTGCGACGACGGTGCCGTCGGCGACGGCGTCGAGGGCGCCCTGCTCGCCGTCGAACACCCTGGCGCGCCCGCGGAATTCGGCGGCGTCGAAGCCCGCGGACTTCACCACGGCACCGTCCGGGGCCAGCGAGCCGCGCAGGATGGTGATCCCGCCCGTCGGGTGGATGGGGTCGCTCATCGCGTGGATCACGGTCCCGTCGAGGTCCGGCGGGTCGATCTCGGCGAGGTTCTCCGCGACGGTGCGGCCCGTGCAGGTGAGGGCGTCGCCGTGCAGGAGGTCGGCGTCGAGCAGCGCCTTCATCACCACGGGCACCCCGCCGACCTGGTCGACGGTGCTCATCACGTGCGCGCCGAAGGGCTTGACGTCGGCCAAGTGCGGGACGCGCTCGCCGATGCGGTTGAAGTCGTCGAGCGCCAGCGGCACCTCCGCCTCGGCGGCGATCGCGAGCAGGTGCAGCACGGCGTTGGTCGACCCGCCGAACGCCAGGACCACCGCGATCGCGTTCTCGAACGCCTCCCGGGTCAGGATCTGCCGGGCGGTGATCCCCTTCTCCAGCATCCCGATCACCGCCTCGCCCGAGGCGCGAGCGATGCCGTCGCGCCGGCGGTCGACGGCGGGCGGGCTGGCAGAGCCCGGCAGGGCCACGCCCAGCGCCTCGGCCGCGCTGGCCATCGTGTTCGCCGTGTACATGCCGGCGCACGCGCCCTCGCCCGGGCAGATGGCGCGCTCGATCTCGGTCAGTTCCTCGCGGGTGATCAGGCCGCGGGCGCAGGCCCCGACGGCCTCGAACGCATCGGCGATGTTGACCTCGCGGCCGTCGACGTGCCCGGGCAGGATCGTCCCGGCGTAGACGAACGCCGCGGCCAGGTCCAGCCGGGCGGCGGCCATCAGCATGCCGGGCAGGGACTTGTCGCAGCCGGCGAGCAGCACGGTGCCGTCGAGCCGCTCCGCCTCGACGACCGTCTCCACCGAGTCGGCGATGACCTCGCGGCTGACCAGTGAGTAGTGCATGCCGACGTGGCCCATGGAGATGCCGTCGGAGACCGAGATCGTGCCGAACTCCATGGGGTAGCCGCCCGCGTGGTGCACGCCCTCCTTCGCCGCCTGCGCCAAGCGCTGCAGGGACAGGTTGCAGGGGGTGATCTCGTTCCAGCTCGACGCGATGCCGATCTGCGGCTTGACCAGGTCGGCGTCGCGCATCCCGACGGCGCGGAGCATGCCGCGCGCGGCCGTGCGCTCGATGCCCTCGGTGACCTGGCGGGAGCGGAGCTCGGGACCGGACATGGTGCCTCCTCGGCAATCGTGACGACGAGGTCCACGATGGCAGTCCCCAGGCGCGCGAGCACGCCTCCCACGCCGAGCTCGCACCGAACCCCGGGGGCCCAGTTGAGCACGTGCCCCGCACCAGCGAAAACGCCGGCGCGGGGCACTGGGGCCGAGGTCGTGGGTTCGAATCCCGCGGTCCCGACCGCACGTCTCGATCAGGAGAACTGGATCCCACCGTCGATCATCACCGATTGCCCGGTCATGTAGTCCGAATCGCTGGAGGCGAGGTAGGACACGAACGAGGCGACGTCTTCGGGCACGGACACGCGGCCGAGGTGGATCAGCTCGGAGTACTTGTCGATGGCCGCGCCCTTGCGGAGTCCCTCGTGCTCGGCGAGCTTCTCGTCGATGTGGTCCCACATGGCGGTGCCGACGATGCCGGGGCAGTAGGCGTTGACGGTGATGCCGTACTGAGCCCACTCCATCGCGGCGGCCTGGGTGAGTCCGCGGACCGCCCACTTCGAGGCCGAGTAGTGCGCCAGCAGCGGGAACGGGCGGTAACCGACGATCGAGGCGGCGCCGATGATCTTGCCGCCGTCGCCCTGCTTGATCATCTGCTTGGCCGCGGCGTTGTAGCAGAGGTACACGCCGCGCAGGTTGATCGACATCAGCTCGTCGAACTCCTCCGGCGTCACCTCCAGCAGCGGCTTGACCTGGGCGATGCCGGCGTTGGCGACCATCACGTCGAGCCGCCCGAGTTCGGTTGCCACGGTGTCGACCATGTGCTGCACGGCGTCCGGGTCGGACACGTCGGCGACCGCGACGGCCGAGCGCCTGCCCAGTCCGGCGATCTCGTCGGCGACGGCCTTGAGCTGGTCGCTGTTGGCGTCGATGTCGTTGACGGCGACGTCGTGGCCGTCGGCGGCCAGCCGCAGCGCGATCCCCTTGCCGATGCCCCGGGCGGCGCCGGTGACGAGCACGACGCGGGACTTGTTGTGAGCAGCCATGGAGTTCTCCACTTTCTCGTGGCGGGTTCTCATGCCCGAGCACCGGTGTCGAGCGGGCGTGAGACTTGCCGGAACCGATGCCGTGGCTCGCGAGCCCGGCGTGTGGTCCCGTTCACATCACCAGCGAGGCTAGGTATGGCCGTTCACATGGGGCAGGCTTCGGTTGTCTCAGTTTGAGACAGCCGAGTCGAAGCGGATTTCGCCGCTCCGCTTCAGGCCTGAACGCCGCGGCGGTTCCACGACGGTGGGTCGAACCAGAGGAGAGCAGCTGGCCGCGTTCAGTCCATTCCGGACTCGCGCAGCGTGATGTTGAGCCGCCCAGAGCTCATGCCGATGGCTGGATCAGCCGTCCAAGGAAGGGTTCTCGGCACGCCGTGGTAGGCCATCCGGGACGGGCCGCCGAAGACGAACAGGTCGCCGGAGCGCAGTTCGACGTCGGTGTAGGGCTGCTTGCGGTTCTCGGTGTTGCCGAAGCGGAAGACGCATTCGTCACCCAAGCTCAGCGAGATCACCGGGGCGCGGCTGAGCTCGTCGCGGTCCTGGTGCATGCCCATGCGAGCCCCGGCGTCGTAGAAGTTGACCAGTGCGATGTCCGGGTCGTAGGGACCCGCGACCGGGCAGGCTTCGGCGAGGGCCTGCCTGCCGAGTTCGGCGAGCCAGCCGGGCAGCGGCTTCACCGGCGCACCATCGCCGTCGTCGACGGTCTTCGAGTAGCGGTAGGGGTACCAGTGCCAACCCAGGCACACCGTCTGCACCGACATCCGGGCGCCGTTCGGCAACCGAGCTGCCCGCAGCCCGGCGGGTGGTCTTGCCCATTCCCGGCAGGCGCTCACCAATCGCTGCTGCCACTGCGGCGACAGCCACCCGGGGACGTGCACCGCCCCGGGAGCGATCTCGGTGCGCGGACGCGGGAAGAGCTCCATCACCTGCGATTTTACGTTCGGTCTCGCGCCTCGGAGCGGAGCGGGTCGCCTCTTCTGGCAAGGATGGTGGCTAGCCTGCTGTGCGTTCCCGGGGAGGTGGGTTTCGAGACGGGGAAGGTCTGCTCAGGCCTCCCGCACCTGCGTGCAGCGCTACGATTCCGGTTCGGATCTCCGGCGGGTCTTCCCAGGTGCGCGGCCGGGGCGAGTAAACTCGTGCGCGTATTGGCGTCGGATGCGTTGACCTGGACATCCGTTTCCGTGCCCGGCGTCGGGCTGTGTTCACGCAGCTCAGAGGGGGGCGGAGACCAATGGGCGTGGACCGGGGCCGTCTCGCGGACGGTCTTCTCGCCATCGTCGAGGACAGCTCCGACCTCGATGTGCTGCCGGAGCGGTTGTGCCGTGCGTGTCTGGCCGCGCTGCCAGTTGATGGAGTTGGGTTGTCGCTGATGGGCGGGAATCACGTCGGGGAGCGTGCTCTGCTGGGTGCGAGCGACTCGACCGGCGTCCGCCTCGAAGAGCTGCAGTTCAACCTCGGCGAGGGTCCGTGCGCGTCCGCCTTCGCCGATGGACGACCGGTGCTGGTCCCCGACCTCGGTGATGGCGACGCCAAGGGGCGGTGGCCGATGTTCATCCACGAGGCGGAGACGACTCGGGCGCGGGCCCTGTTCGCCTTCCCGCTGCAGATCGGCGCGATCAGCATGGGCGCGATGGACTGCTACCGGACTCGGCCCGGCCCGTTGCACGAGGTGACCGAGGCGCTCGTCGTCGCCGAGGCGGTGACGTTGGCGCTGCTGCACGCGCAGGCGAACGGGGGCGGGCGTGGATTGGCCGACATGGCTATCGGGCACCATGCGGCCGTGCACCAGGCCACTGGCATGGTCTCGGTGCAACTGGACATCAGCATCGAGGAGGCGTTCGTGCGGTTGCGTGCGTACGCCTATCGGCACGATCGGTCGCTGGACGAAGTCGGCGCAGATGTCGTCGCGCGCAGGCTGCGTTTCACCGACGTGCCGCAGTAAGAGCCGTGCTCACCACGTTCGCATCGCATCAAGGAGAGTGGTCATGAATACCCGCCCCCCGCGGCGCGAGCGGGCGCTGACCGAGGCGCTCGTGGAGATGGCAGACACGTTAGTGGCCGATTACGACGTCGTCGATCTCAGCCACAGGCTGGCTGCGCATTGCGTGGATCTGCTGCCCGTGGCTGCGGCAGGCCTGCTCCTCATCGACGAGCACGGCGATCTGCGCATGCTGGCCTCGTCCAATGAACAGGCCCGGCTGCTGGAGCTGTTCCAGCTCGAAACCGATCAACATGGGCCGTCCCTGGAGGCGTTCCACACCGGCCACCCCGTCCTGGTCGATGATCTGGAGAGCAACGGTCGGCGTTGGCCCGCGTTCGCCTTCGAAGCGCGGCGCCAGGGAATCCAGGCGGCCCACGTGCTGCCGTTGCGGCTGAGGGCCGAGACCGTCGGGGCGCTGAGCCTGTTCAGCAACGAAGTCACCTCGCTGTCCGAGGACGACCAGAGGCTGGGCCAGGCGCTGGCCGATGTGGCCACCATCGGCATCCTGCAGCAGCGCGCGCTGGCACGCAGCGAAACCGTGATAGAGCAGCTCCAAGGCGCCCTCAACAGCCGGGTGACGATCGAGCAGGCCAAGGGCGTGCTGGCGGAGCGCGGTGGCATCGACGTCGATGCGGCGTTCGTCCTGCTGCGTGACTACGCGCGGGCTCACCGGATGAGGCTCAGCGATCTCGCCCGCAGCGTGGGGGTCGACCGGACCGTGGCGGCCGATGTCCTGCAACGCCGGTCCGGTTGAACGGACGACGGTGCGCTGACGGTCGCTGATGCGGCCGACGTCCAGCGTCCCGATTTGCCCGCCGCCGAGTTCCGCTCCCTGCTGTCCCGGGGCGCCCTGGCGGCCCTGCGGCAACCGCAGCAGGAAGCGGAAACCCAGCGAACACGAGCGTTTCGCGGCTGAGGAGATGTCGGGGTCGAGGTGCAGCTTCGCCGGCGATGATGTGCTCAGGAGCGGCTCAACCGCTCATGGCTTGAGTCATGCGCCGAGACATCTCCTCGTCCGACACGTCCTCGACGTGGGTGGCGATGCTCCAGCAGTGTCCGAAGGGGTCTTCGAACTCGCCGCTGCGATCGCCGTAGAACTTGTCCTCCACCGAGTTCAGCACCGTCGCCCCGGATTGGACGGCGTCGTTGAACACCCGGTCGACGTCTTCGACGTACACGTAGAGCATGCTTGGCGTCCCGCCGATGGTTTTCGGACTGCGGGCGCCCATGTCGGGTGCTTCGTCGGCGAGCATGATCACCGCGTCACCGATGGCGATCTCCGCGTGCGCGATCTTGCCGCTCTGCATCGGCATCCGCATGCGCTCGGTCGCGCCGAGCACCCGGCAGTAGAAATCGATCGCGGCATTGGCGTCGTCGACGAACAGGTAAGGCGTGACCCGCGGAAAATTCTGCGGGATCGGTTGAACATCGGTCATGGTTCCCCCTCGTCTGAGCGGCGTAGCCCCGCGCTGCGCGCTTCGGGGGCGCCGAGTGCGAGGCTACGCCGCTCGTGCACGCCCTGCTCCCCGGCCGACGTCGCCGCCGGTGCGCTGCCCGGCCCACCGGGCATCGCCCATCGGGGCGTGCAGCTGGCCCGGAACCGCTGTGTTGACCCGGATTCTCCCTGGGGCGCGTGCGGTTCAGGCCCCGTGGTCGCGGTGGACCTCGTCGCTGGTCGGGCATCGACGAGGGTGACCGTGGCGAGGCCGGCCAGGAGGATGAGGCATCCGAGGGTGGCGGACGGCGAGAGCCGTTCGTGCAGGACGAGCACGCCGAGGACCGCGGACAGGAGCGGCTCGGCGAGGCTCAGGGTTCCGGCGGTGGGCGCGGTGGTGCGGTGCAGGCCGTGGACGAAGGCCGCGTAGGCGGTCGTGGTGCCTGCGAGCGCGATCCAGGCGATGAGCAGCAACGAGTTGGGGTCGGTGAGGTGGCCGCCGTGCAGCCACAGCAGCGGCGACAGCGCGATCCCGGCGATGAGCAGGGTGATGGTGGTGGCGGGGAGATCGGGCGCGCCCGCTTGGAGGAATCGCTTGGCTGCGACGGTGTAGACGCCGTAGCAGCTCCCGGAGATCAGCGCGATGCCGACGCCGGTGGCGCTGATCTGCTCGGCTCCCCACGGGTTGAGCAGGACGACGCACCCGGTTACCGCAGCGACCGTGCCGAGGGTCCAGCCGAGGGTGAGGCGCTCGCGGGTCCACCAGTGCGCGCACAGGCCGGTGGTGATCGGTGCGACGCCGAGCGCGATGGTCGTGCCGAGAGCCGCGCCGAGCTCATCGACGGCGTGCATGAACGCGATCTGGTACACCCCGGTGGCCAGCGCGGCGAGGAACACCCAGCCGATCACGTCCCGGCGCATCACAGCACGCCAGGCGGCGGGTCGCCGGCAGAACAGCGCGAGGCCGAGCCCGCCCAGGAGCAACCGCGCGACGCCCAGCGCGCCGGGGTCGGCGGCGGAAGCGGCCAGGACCTGAGCAGGACCGACGGTGCGCGCTGCGGCGGTCAGCACCGCGGCGGCCCCGATGGTCGTGTTGCCCGCGCGGGTCTTCGGTGCTTCTTCGGCGGTGGCGGTCACGGCAGCAACCCCGGCCCGCCGACGATCCAGTTCACCTGCTCGCGCGGTGTGGTCACTCATACCGAAATCGCCTCTCAGGGCGAATTGAATACGGGATACGAGTGCAAGACTATCGACAGATACGTGTCGTGAATACGATTTCGTACTTAATTCGGTTACGATGCCCGCGTGGCTGATCTGGATGAACTTGATACGGCGATCCTGCGGGAACTCCAGCACGACGCACGGCGCACCAACCGAGATGTCGCCGCCGTGGTCGGCGTCGCGCCGACCACCTCCCTCGACCGAACGAGGTCGCTGAAGGAGCGCGGGATCATCATCGGCGCTCGCCTGGACGTCGACCTGGCCAAGATCGGCCGCCCCGTTCAAGCGCTAGTCGCGGTGCGGGTGCGTCCGCCGACGCGTGCCAACATCGAGGGGTTCCGGGAGTGGGCCGCCGACCTGCCCGAAGTGCTGGGGGTGTTCGTCACCAGCGGCGGTGAGGACTTCTTGATCCACGTCGCCGTTCCGGACAACAACCACCTCTACGCGTTCGTCATCGACCGGTTGACGGGGAAGCCCGAGGTCGCCGACGTGCGGACCTCGATCGTCTACGAGCACATCCGCAGCACCACGGTCCTCCCCGTCGACCACGGCGGGAGTTGACGCTCGCCCGACCCATCGGTTCTGAGGGCGTGCGATGGTGCGGAGCGGTTAGCGAGTGAAACCTGCTGCGAGCGAGCACTTTCGTCGAAATCCGACGCGGATCGCCAGCATGCGGGTAGCCGTCGGCCTGCGGGATCTGGGGAGAAGGTCCGTCCGAAGAGGACGGTCAAGCCCGATGGACCGCTGTCGGCGTGACCGATCCGGGGCGGGGGTTGATCCGGCCCCTCGACAGGGGTCTGCGGACGGCGCTGCCGCCGCCCGGATCGCGGACGGCGGCAGCAGCGCGGCTTCAGGAAGCCAGCGAAGCCGAGAGGGAGATCGTCGTGCCCGTGAGCGCCTGGCTCACCGGGCAGTTGGCCTTGGCGTCCTCGGCGGCCTTGACGAAGGCGGCCTCGTCGACTCCGGGCACCTCGCCCCGCACCGTCAGGTGGATGCCGGTGATGCCGTCGCCGGGCTTGAAGGTGACCTCCGCGTGCGTTTCGAGCTTAGTGGGCGGAGTGCCGCCCTGGCTGAGCCCGTTCGAGAGCGCCATGGAGAAGCAGCTGGAGTGCGCGGCGGCGATCAGCTCCTCGGGGCTGGTCTTGCCGTTGGGGTCCTCCGCGCGGGACGGCCAGGACACCGGGTACTGCCCGACGCCGGACGAATCCAGGGTTACCTCGCCGGTGCCCTCCAGCAGCGTGCCCTGCCAGACGGTGTGCGCGGTGCGTGTTGTGGCCATGCCGGTTCCTTCCTCGTCGAACGGTGAGGCGCTCCGGTCGGTGAGCGCCACCCGGCATCCGATCACATCTGACGCTCGCACGCCGAGAACGCGGGGCGTGCTGAACGCCGAACCGCGTCGGCTCGGTCGCGCTCGGCGAGGGGAGTTGTGACCTCGAACGCGGATCGTGAATTCCGTTCTGGTCCTGGTGATTCGATCGCCCGGGGCTGTCGTGGCGGCTCGGTGACCGGATCCTCGTTTGCCTGACCAGCACGCGATCGGTTCGCTCGAAAGCGGCCCGGCGCCCACCATGGGTGGGCGCCCGCCCGCGCCAGCAGTGCGCTCGATCTCGACGGGGGAGTCCGGAGCGAATGTCGAACAAGGAGACACCGATGCCACAGCAGGAGATGCTCGGCCGACGCTTGGCCCGACGACTGACCTGGTTGGACCCGGTCGAGGACAAGCTCCAACCGCTGGTGCGCAGCGCGCTCCGGAAGACCATGCCGCTGCGGAACTTCCTCGACGGGACTTGGCTGGGCGCGCCGCTGCACCCCGCGTTGACCGACATCCCGGTGGGCGCGATGACGACGGCGCTGGTCCTCGATGTCGCGGAGTCGCTGTCGGGGTCGCGACGATGCGGCGTGGCCGCGGACGGCGCGTTGTCGGTGGGGGTGTTGGCGACCCTTCCCGCGGCGCTGACCGGTACCTCCGACTGGCGTGACCTGAAGGGTGAGTCCAGGCGGGTCGCGAGCGCGCACGCCTTGCTCAACGTCGGCGGCCTGGTGCTGAACATCGCGTCCGTCGTGGGACGCGCGCGGGGCCATCGCCGATGCGCCAAGGCGAGCGCCGGAGCGGCGTTCGCGCTGTCCTCGATCGCGGCTCACATCGGAGGCGAGTTGAGCTACGGCATGGGTGTCCGGGTCAACCAGGACGCGGCGCACGCCGGACCTGCGGAGTTCACCGACGTCCTCGCGGACGCGGACCTCGCGTCCGACGAGCTGAAACGACTGGAGGTCGCCGGTGCGCCCGTGCTGCTCGCGCGCTCGCGCACGGGCGCACCGATGGCGATCGCGGCGGTCTGCAGTCACGCCGGCGGTCCGCTGGACGAGGGCGACCGGGACGGTGATCGGGTGGTGTGCCCGTGGCACGGCTCCTGCTTCGAGATGGAGACCGGCGATGTCGTCGACGGACCCGCCGTCTTCCCGCAGCCGCGGTACGAGACCCGCGTGCAAGGCGGTCGGATCGCGATCCGACGCGTCGAGCCCTGAGCTCCGCGCGTGGCCGTGTCCGATGAGCAGTCAGCTCGCGAGCGCCTGCGGAGTGAGCGTTTTGATCATCGAATCCAGCCACTGGCGCTGGCGCACCACCTCGGTTCGCGTGACCGCGGCGGTGTCGACGAGAGCGGCGTCCTCGATCGCCTGCGCGCGTTGACCCACCATCTCCCAGCACAGGTTGACCTCGGTGGCGTGCAGGTACGCGCGACGCAGGTCGGCGACGAGCTTCAAGCTCTCCGGGAGCCGACGGTCCGACGCGTCGGCAGCGAGTCGTGCGAGGTGGACCCGTGCCTTGGCCGTCAGCCCGGGGCGGCGGGCCAGGCGCAGCCCGTGCTGCCGGGCATCGGAGCTCAGATCGTGGAGGTGTCGGCGCGACCACGGTGCGAGGTCCTTCGCCACGTGGTGGACCTCGGCCTCCGCTCGATGCCGCTCGGCGAGCTGTTCGAGGGAGAGCGCGAACGCGGCCTCGGTTCGGTGCAGTCGTCGCATCGTGCGTGTGAACGTCATGGGGATTCCCGACCGATCTCCTCATCGACCATCGTGCTCGCGACCGCGGTGCGGGCGGCCCTGGTGCCCCTGGTGACCTCGGCATCGGTCCGGCGGACCAGCGCGATCCCGGTCTTGAACAGCGGTTGCTTCGAGACGGGGTCCCAGTCTGTCGGGGTCAGTTCGTTCGCGGACCGGGGATCCTGGCTGTCCCAGTTGCCGTAGTGGAAGGGCAGGAACACCACGCCGTCCCGTATCCCGCCGATCCTCGCCGTGGCGAGCACTCTGCCCCGGGGCGAGGTGATCTCGACACCGTCGTCCTCGGAGATCCCGAGATCGGCCGCATCGGCCTCGGAAACCTGCACCCACACCTCGGGCGCGGCGTTCTGGAGCTGCGGTGCGCGAGCTGTCTTGGTCCGCGTGTGGAAGTGGACGAGGGTCCTGCCGGTGATCAACCACCACGGGTGCTCACGACTCGGGATCTCGTGGGGCGGGAGGTAGGCCGCTGCTTTGATGAGCGCCTTCCCGTGGGGGTTCATGGCCTTGTACTGCTCCGGTTCGTTCGGGGCGCCGGTGAGCAGGTCCTTGCCGTAGCTCTCGCAGGTGTCCGGGTGAGCCCAGAACTTCCCGTCGGTGTAGAGCCGTTCGGTGCCGCTGGGGCTTTCGGCGGTGCACGGCCACTGGATTCCCTCGGACTCCCGCAGCAGCGCGTAGCTCATGCCGCTGTAGTCGCACGGGCGGCCAGCGCTGGCGCGCTTCCACGCTTCGAAGGCGGATTCGGCGTCGTTCCACGCGGGCAGTGCTTGATCGCTGAGATCGCGGAAGTCCATGCGCCTGGCGAAGTCCAGGAAGATGTCGAGATCGGGCCTCGCGGCACCGGGTGGGTCGACTGCTTTCTCCGACAGGTGGACGGTGCGGTCGGCGTTGGTGAAGGTCCCGAGCTTCTCACCCCACGCGGCGGCGGGGAGCACGACGTCGGCGTGCTCGGTCGTCTCGGTGGGGAAGATGTCCTGCACGACGAGGAAGAGGTCTTGCTTGGACAGGATCGACCGAATTCGTGCGAGGTCGGGGAGGGACGCCGCGGGGTTCGTGGCGCTGACCCACAACATGCGCAGACTGCCTTGCTCGGCGTAGCGCATGATCTGCATGAGATGGGTCGGGGGTGCGTAGTGGGGGATGTGAGTCGGCGACACGTTCCACTGCGACGCCAGTTCTTCGATGTGCTTCTCGTTGGCCCAGTTGCGGAAACCGGTGAGATCGCCGTCGGCGCCGCATTCCCTGGTGTTCTCCGCCGTGGGCTGACCGTTCATCTGCAGGACCCCGGCCCCGGGCTCGCCGATCATGCCCCGCACGAGGTGGATGTTGTTCACCTGCACCGACGCGGCCGTGGCTTGGTGCGATTGGTAGAAGCCCTGCAGCACCGTCGAGACCAGCCGGCGGGAGCCGCCGATCAGTCGGGCCGCCTCCTCGATCTCCTCCCGGGGCACGTCGCAAATCCGTCCGGCCCAGGCCGGGGTGCAATCGCGCACCTGCTCCACGAGCTCGGAATAGCCCACCGTTCGCTCGCTGATCCACTGCTCGTCGACCCACCCGTTCTGGATGATCTCGTGCAGCAGGGAGTTGACCAGGGCGACGTTGGTCCCGGGTAGCGGTGCGAGGTGCACCGTCGCCGCTTCGGCAACGGGCGTTCGCCGGGGATCGACGCAGACGAGGGCGGGCGGGTCGGTTCCGGCGAGTCGGTCGAGGATCCGCGTCCAGAGCACCGGCTGCGTCTCGGCGACGTTGTGGCCGTACAAGGCGATCACGTCCGCGTGATCGATGTCGGTGTAGGATCCGGGCTGGCCATCGCTGCCGAATGATTCCTTCAACGCCGTGGCGGCGGTGGACGTGCACAGCCGGGTGTTGCCGTCGAGGTGGTGCGTGCCGATCGCACCGCGCGCGATCGTGGCCAGCGTGTAGTACTCCTCCAGGAACAACTGGCCGCTGGTGTAGAAGCCGAGCGCGCTGGGACCGTGACGATCGAGCAGCTGCCTGGCGTGCTCGACGATCCGGCTCATGGCCTCGTCCCAGGTCGTTTCGACGAGCTCTCCGCCTTCGCGGACCAGCGGCCGGCTGAGCCGGTCGGGGTGGTGGTTGGCCTGCCATCCGAAGAGGTCCTTCGGGTCCAGCCTTCCGCGGTTGACGCGATCGTGCGCGCGCCCACGCACGCCCACCATGCGGCCTCGGCGCACGGCGATGTCGAGGCCGTCACCGTTGGAGTGCAGGACCGATGCTGTAGGTACCCAGTCGTCGACGTCGTCCTCGGCCACGCCCGCCGCGAGGTGGGTGTCCACTCTGGACGGCCAAGCGCCGCCCGCGGCGTAGGGGGTTCGAGCGCCCCACGGTTGCGATACACCATCTCGTGCGGCCATGCGGGTGCTCCTCGTGTGCGTGACCAGCTGCGCCCTCGGTGCCGCCGCGGGCGGCCGCTTCGCGATGCGATCGGCCGACGCGGTCGTCGACCGATCGCGGTCCGCCCCACCGCCCGACACCGGTCATCGGGATTGTCGAACCGGGTTGAGCGTTCAGTCCGGGGAGACGACCTTGAAGAAGGTGCTGTCCCCGCCGTCGGACTTCTCGAGCTGGTAGAGCAGTTGCAGCCCCTCGGCGTCGAACTTCCGGAACCACGCGTCCCAACTGATGTGCTCCAACGAGTCCTCGCCCGCACCACCGGGAAAGTCGAACCGGAGCACGCCCGCGGCGTCCTTGCCGTCGTGGGTTCCCCTCACTGTGGCCGGCACGCCGTCGTGCTCTTCGACCCACCGGCGGATCTCGTCGTGGTCCGAGGTCGTACGGGTTTCGGCGCCCATGGGAAATCCCTCCAGAAAAGCGTCGATCGGCTCTGGACGAGAGGTACCCGTCCGCCGCGCCGTGGAAACGCTCCAGGCCGGAAAGCCCGAGCCTCCGAGCTGGGACCGGCATCAAGCGGTCTTGCGCGTGGGAACGTCGAGCGTCATGCCCGGGACCACGCACTCCACGCCCGGAATTCCGCGGCGGGCGACTTCGACCTGGAACTCCGAGAGCGGCGAGGTGAACAGCCCGTAATCATCGTGGTGGACCGGGAGCGCCTGCAGCGGGCGCAGCAGCTCCACGAGATCGGCGCCTTCCCGGCCGTCCATGCTGATCAAGTGGCCGAGGATCCGCGTTCCTCCGAGGTGCACGACGGCGAGGTCGATGTCCGGGCACCGACGCCGGATCTCGGCGAGGTCGTCGTGCAGGACCGTGTCCCCGCTCAGGTACAACCGGAGGCGGTGCCCGGCTCGCTCGTAGTCCAGCAACGTCCCCATGACCGGTGGCGCGACGGCTCCCACCAGCCCGCGCGCGTGCCGGGCCGGCAGCGAGGTGACCGTGAGGCGGGCACCGTCCTTGGTCGTCGACCGCTCGCTCCACCGCGGCATCGGCACCGACTCGGCAAAACCGCGCTTGCGCAGCCGTCCCGCTGCGTGGGGCGTGGTGAACAGGGGCAACGCGCGGTCGAGCTCCCGCGCCGCGACGCGGTCGAAGTGGTCTCCGTGCAGGTGCGAGAGCACCACGGCGTCCAACTCGGGAAGTTCCCCGATCGTCATCGCCGGATCGGTGCGGCGCCGGGTGACGATCCCGTGCCCGATGTGGATCCACTGACCTCGCCGCACGAAGTTCGGGTCGGTGAGGAGCGTGAACGGCCCGAGCCGGAGCAGCGTGGTCGCCGTGCCCACGAACGTGACCGCGCATTCGCCAGGCATCCGGGCCCCCTCACCCCACCTGCGAGGGCATGCGGTCCTCGTCGGGGCCTTCGGGCGCGTCCGGGAGCTCCGGGGCGTCCGGTTGCTCCGGGTCGGGTGCCTGCGGTTCGTCCGGGCTCTCCGGCTTGTTCGGGAACTCGGGTTTGCTCGGTGCCGTCGGCTTGTCCGGGCTGGCGGGCTTTTCCGGTTGCTCAGGTTCTCCCGGGTCTCCCCGCCAACGGCCGAGCAGCGGAGTGCTGGACATCGTTCCTCCACCCTGGTCTCTGGTCCTCACCGGTTACCCGCGCGCACGGGCCGGTCAATCCCGCTCGCGCGTGGTGAGTTCCCCGGCCGAGGACGAGCCCGTTCCGCCGCGCGCGAACCTCGGCAGCACGCGCAAGGTCATGACCTGGCGCGGCGGGCACGCCCACCGAGCTTCAGCGGCTCGGTCCCGATCTGGATGTGCGAAGGTCGGATCGCCCGGCCAGCCTTGTACGAGCCGTGACGGGAGGCGTGGTGGACGAGCTCTGGAAGCTGCAGAACATGCGCACGCGGTCGGTCTCCCCGGAGAACCCGACCGGCGCGAAGGGCGGGGGAGCGCAGGCGTCGAGGGCACCGGTGCCTCGGCGGCCCGCGAGCTGGGCGTCGGGTGGAAGGTCTCGCCCTCTATCGAGCTGGCCGCGGGACGAACCGAGACGCTGGCCGACGTCGCCGGTCCCGGCGTGATCCAGCACATCTGCTGACCACCGACGTGGCCGGCGTGCGGCAGCTGGTGCTGCGGATGTACTGGGACGGCGAAGGAGACCCGTCCGTCGAGGTGCCGCTCGGCGACTTCTTCTGCAACGGGTGGGCGGAACTCGCGCCGGTCGACTCCGAGGTCGTGGTCGTCGCCCCTGCGGGAGGGTTCAACAGCTACTGGCCAATGCCGTTCCGCGGGCGCGCCACGATCACCGGAGAACACGACGAGCCGCAGCGTTCCCGTCTACTACCAGGTGACGGACCTGCCGGAGCTGGTCGGCTTCTTCCACGCGAGCTGGCGCCGCAGCAACCCGCTCGGCGATCCCGCGGTGCAGACGATCCTCGATGGCGTCGGCGGCACGGCCGGTACGTGGGGACCTACTTGGGCATCCGACCGGGTGTCCCGGGCTGGTGGGGCGAGAGCGAGGTCAAGTTCTTCCTCGACGGTGATCGGGAGCACCCGACGATCTGCGGGACCGGCACGGAGGATTAGTTCGGCGGAGCCTGGATCTTCGACGTGGGCGGTCGCTACGGAACCTTCTCGACCGCGCAGCTGGGGTTGCACCAAGTGCTGCCGCCGAAGGAGGTCTACCGGCCGCACCAGCGGTTCGGCATGTACCGCTGGCACCTGCACGACCCGATCTGCTTCGAGCGCGATCTGCGGGTCACCGTCCAGGCGCTCGGGTGGAAGGCGGGCCGGCGGTACCTGCCGCTGGTGGACGCCGACATCGCCACGACGGCGTTCTGGTACCAGACCGCACACCCCGTTCCCGCCGCTGCCCGCCCGGCAGAACGAGGGGCCCAGCCCTCGGCGGCTGACCGCTCGGATCCGAGAGCTCCTGGGTCGCCGCGCGTAGGCATCCCGCCGCGGCGGGGGAGCGAGGACCGCTCTCCGTCGACCGGGGCGAACGCGCGGTGGTCCCGGAGCGCGTGTCCGAATCGGATCGTCATGGCGTGAATAGTGTTCCACGACACCGGGAACTCGGAGGGCATGTGCACGTGGCGGGTTCGCCGACATGCCGAGGGAACCTGGCAGGTCCTGACGCCGGGCGGTACTCAGGCGTGCGCGCGGAGCACCAGCCAGACCGCGGCGATCAGCAACGCTCGAGCGCTCATGGCGTACGAAGGCGCGCACCGCCTGCGGGTCGAGGGGAGTGCCGGCGTCGACGAGGGTGACCGCGGCTCGCCCACCGGCGACGGGAGTGCTCCGGGCTTGGTCTCCACTTGATGCGCTCGACTGCGGTCGCGTGGCCGACGCGCTCGGGCGTGTCGCGTGTTGACGCGGCGCGATCACGTCGCGGGTGTGCCGGTGTGGGTGGCGATCGCACCAGTGGAACGGGTGCACGGAACCGTGTTGCTCAGGACGGCGCCGACCGCGAGGTGGCCGTTCTCGGCCACCAGGACGTCGAACCAGAGCGAGGCCAGCACTGGGTTCGCGCCGGGGCGATTGCGGTCGGCAAACCAGACGCCGGTCACGAGAGCGTCCCAGAAGTCCTCAGCCATGGTGTCACCGTCCTGCCCCGGCGCTGAAGGTGTGCAGTGATATCGGCACATCGCCGCACGAGCTTGAGACCGGGACCGGTGCCCCGGGAGGTGACCGCTTCGGGGACGTGCGGCGAGAACACCGCACGGTGCTGCGGGACGGACCACCCGCAGCACCGGCAGCGCAGCAGTCCGCTTCTCACACGGTTCGCCGGTCCTGGACCTGACCGGACAGGCCGTGGATGATCACCGCTCCCCCTCCGTTGTGGCGGAGCTGCGAGCACGCCTCATCGATCGCGTCGCATTGCCGCGGCACGTTGAACTCAGCACCGTCACCGGTGACCTTCCAGCCACCTCCGCGCTGATCCGGAATCACGTGACGTTCACCCGTTTCGCGTTGACCTGCAGGCACGACTTTCGCTCCCCGACATCGCGTCAGCTTCCACCGCCGTGTTTCCCGGTCGTGGCGCGTGACAAACCCACCGCCGCGGAACCGGCGGTGCCGGTGAGCTGCTGCTGTTTCGAGACGGCGCGTTCGGGGTAACAAACGTGCTGCGCAAGACCGACGGCCTGGGAGGAAACGTGTTCGTACGCGACCTGGACGACGTCACCGGCACCGAGGACGATGTCGAAACACCGAACTGGCGCAGCAAGCGCCTCCTGCTCGCCGAGCACGGCGCGGGTTTCTCGGTGCACGAGACGACCCTCCAGGCCAACACCGTCAACGACTTCTGGTACGCCCACCACGTGGAGGCCGTGTTCATCACCCACGGGGAGGGCGAGCTCACCGACCAGGAGACCGGGAAGACGTACCTGCTCCGGCCCGGAACCGTCTACCTGCTCGACGGCCACGAGCACCACCAACTGCGACCGACGACGGAGATGCGGGCGGTGTGCGTCTTCAACCCGCCGCTCACGGGCAGGGAGGTCCACGACGAGGACGGCGTGTACCCGCTGATCACCGACCGCTGACGCGGCCGTCAGCCGACGGCTTCCGCCGCGGTGCGGAGATCGTTCCGGAAGTCGAGGTACGCGGCCTCGCGGTCCGAGGCGCGCAGGACGGAGGAGGGGTGCACCGTCGCGAGGACGGAGTCCGGACCGCGCTCGCCGAGGTCGAAGCTCTCGGGGAAGTCGAGCAGGACTCCGCGGTGCCGGGTGACGCGGAAGGACTCACCCAACAGCGCTTTGGCCGCGGTCGCGCCCAGGCAGACGACGAGTTCGGGTCGCACCAGACGCAGTTCGGCGGTCAACCAGGGCGTGCACGCGCGCACCTCGGCCGCGCTCGGCTTCTTGTGGATGCGCCGCTTTCCCCTCTCGGCGGGCACGAACTTGAAGTGCTTCACCACGTTGGTGAGGTACACCTCGTCGCGGCGCAGGCCGGCTTCCCGGAAGGCCCGGTCGAGCGTGCGGCCTGCCGGGCCGACGAAGGGGTGGCCCTCCACGTCCTCGGAATCGCCTGGCTGCTCACCGACGAGCAGGACGCGAGCCCGGGCCGAGCCTTCTCCGAACACGGCTTGGGTGGCGTTCTCGTGGAGGGCGCATCCACGGCAGGTCTGCACCGCGCTGGCCATCGCGGACAGTCCCCCTGTCGCGGGCACGAACGCCTCGGCGCCGGCTTCTTCTCGTGGCATCGCCCCTCCCGTTCGTCCCGGTTCTCCCACGCGCTGTCGGTCCCATTCGGGTACCCGACAGCGCGTGCGCACGAACAGCACGTCACGGAGGCGTGAGCGGAGCTGTGAACGGGGACCGGCCGTCGAGGCGTGGGGCCGGCCCCGCGGAGCGTGGTACGAATGGCGATGCCGACGTGCTCGCGCGCAGTCGGTTCACCCGAGTCCTTCCACCGAGAGGAACGAGATGAGCGAGCAGACGCCCGAGCCTGATATCGAGCAGCTGACGATCTGGCGCAACGTGCTGGACGCCCTGGGGCAACTCGACGCGGCTTGGGGGAATGTTGCGGCTTCCTCGGAGGACAGCGGGGGTGGCACGGGTTCGCTTCCGCGGTTTCCCGACGGGCTGGTGCTGGCCCTGACCAACGCGGGCATGAAGGGCTCCCAGGCGCTGGCCGGTATCGCCGAGGCCCTCAACGAGCGCTCGGGACAGGACTTCTCGGAGGTCACCGAGGCACAGGCGGACGTGGCAGCTCGCTGGAACGCGGTCCGAGCCCGAGTCAGCGGGGACTCCGAATCGGCCCAGGGCTGAACCGGCCGCCGCGAAGCGCCGTTCAGGCGTCCGGCCCGTCTTGGTCCCTGCGCTGATCGCGGGCGGTCTTGCGCGCCTCGGCGTCGGTGGTGGCGCTGGGGCTCGAACCTGGAAGTGCCCGGCGAGCTGACTCACGTGCGAACAGCACCGCGACGATACCGACCGCACCGGCGACCACGAGCACGAACGCCGGGGCGATCCTGCTTCCGGTCGCTCCGATCAGGGCCTCGGAGATCAGCGGCGCCGTGCCGCCGAACAGGGCCACCGACAGGTTGTAGCCGATCGAGACACCGCCGTAGCGAACCGATGTGCGGAACAGAGCCGGGATGGTCGACGGCAGCGTGCTGCTGAAGCAGACCAGGACCAGGCCCAGCACCAGGACGCCCAGGAGCACGGCCCACCAGGTGCCTACGCTCATCAGCAGGAACGCCGGTACGGCGAGCACGATGAGCGCGACGCTGCCGAACCCGATGACGGGGAGCCGACCCACCCGGTCGGAATGCCTGCCGAGCGCCACGACCAAGCCGATCACCAGGATCATCACGGCCATGATCAGCACCAGCGACTGCGGGTGGCTGAAACCGAGCACGACCGTCAGGTAGGTGGGCATGTAGGCGGTGAGCGTGTAGTTGGTGACGTTGAAGACCAGCACCAGCCCGACGCAGACCAGCAGCGGCCGCCAGCACGTCACGAAGATCTCGCGGTAGCTGTTGCGCCGGCCGGCCCTGCGGTCATCTTCAGCGCGGGAGTCCTCCTGCTCGAAGGCTGGCGTTTCCTCCAGTCGGAACCGCAGGTAGAGGCCGATGAGCCCGAGCGGCCCACCGAGCAGGAAGGGGATGCGCCAGCCCCAGCTCACCATGTCGGCTTGGGAGAGGCTGATCGTCAGGACGGTCACGACCGCCGCGCCCAGCGAGTACCCGGTCAGAGTTCCGAACTCCAGCCAGCTCGCCATGAAGCCGCGCCGCCTGTCCGGGGCGTACTCGGACACGAAGGTGGTCGCGCCGCCGTACTCGCCGCCGGTGGAGAACCCCTGGACGAGGCGGGCGATGAGCAGCAGGACGGGTGCGCCGATCCCGATGCTGGCGTAGCTGGGGATCAGACCGATGGCGAAGGTACCGATCGCCATGGTGACCATGGTGATGGCGAGCACCTTGCGGCGGCCGATGCGGTCTCCGAGCGGCCCGAAGAAGAACCCACCCAGCGGTCGCACGAGGAAGGCGACGGCGAAGGTGGCGAAAGTGGACAGCAGTTGTGCGGTCGGGCTGTTCGAGGGGAAGAAGACCTGGCTGATCACGACGGTGAGGTAGCTGAAGACCCCGAAGTCGAACCATTCCATCGTGTTGCCGATGGCCGCGGCCGCGACCGCCTTGCGGACCTTCGACTCCTCGACCATCGTGACGTCTTCGGGCGTCGGCCGGGTCGGTTTTCGTCCGCGAGAACGCCGCCCGCGGCCCGATGCTGTGCCAGCCATGCCGCACCTCTCAGCTGTCGGCGGTCGATCCGCAGGCGACCGTGAGAACGGTTGGGAAATGCCTTCGTTTCGTCGTCCCTCGGGTTTCCCGCAGCGGTCTCCTCTCAATCGATGGCTGCGTGGGTGAACCGGTGAGCGCCGGATCCGGCGGCAGGAGTTTCGGCGCCGGGGTCAGTGCCCCGAGCGCGGACCGAGCAGGTCGTAGGTCGCGGCGGTGACGGCGCCGAAGACCAAGTGCGGGATCAGATCGCTTGCCCACGAGGAGGCGGGCCACGACCGCGGCTGGGTGACGTCCAACGCGGTCATCGGCACCACGCTGATCGCGTTGGCGGCTGCGGCGGTGGCCAGCGCCAGCAGCGGTCCGGGGGCGTGAGGCAGCCGGTGGCGCAGGAGCGCGTGCAGCAGCCCGGCACCGAGGCCGCTGCCGATCCCCAGCAGCGCGCCGACCCCGGTGCGGCGGTTCTCGCCTGCGCTCTGCGCGGCTTCGGAGCCGAGGCTGGTGTTCGCGATCCGCTCAGCGCTGCGCACCGTTTCCTCCGGAGTGCTGCTGGCAGGTCGTCCCCGCAGCACCATGTCGAGGAAGGTGGCGGTGTTGAGCGCGGTCGTGCCCGCCGCTCCGGCGGCCAGCCCGCGCAGCAGGTGTGTCATGGCTCCTCCACAACGTCTCAGGCGGTCCCGATCTTCGACGGCGACCGGGGGTTCACACGAGCAGGGCGATGGCGAGGTAGGTGAACAAGCCCGCGACGAGGAGCACCACGACGGCCAGCAGAGTCAGCCACGCCCATTTCGTCGCGTGCGCACCGGCCCGTTGCTCGTGGGACAGGGCGCTGGTCGCCTGGGCCGACTCCGGCGGTGTCTCACCGGGCGGGACGGACCCGCCGGGCAGCAGCCCGGGAGTGCGGCGCGGCTCCGGGTCGGGCTCGGACGGCTGTGACGACATGCCTGACGGGTAACCGGGGTGTCCGCAGGTGAAACGGGAGCACGTCGGTCACCTCACCGGAACGCGCTTTCGAGGGCCTGCGCGGGACCTTCCCGGGCAGCACCCGCTGCGGTGCGGGCGGGTCAGCTCCGGCTTCGTTCCGGCTCGCAGGTAGGTTCTGAGCTTGGCGGTGCGTGCGCGGACGTCGAAGTCCGGATCGATCCCCGGTCGCGAGACCGGTCTGGCAGGCGGGCTCGCAGCGGACGGCCATCGGGGTCGATCATCAGCCGGCCCAGGGGGACCGCCCACAACCGCGTCGCCGCGGACTTCGCGCGACGGGGGTGCCTGCGCAACTGCCCGCGAGGCCGAGGCGCCGTCCGCCCGGATTCGTGCCACGCGTCGAGCTCGGCGGCGGCGTTGCGCAACAGCTCGACGCCGTCCCGCGGATCGGCCAGTCCCGAGTCGTCCCCGCGATCACGTCCCAGGTGCTCTCGCCACAGCCGCAGGCGCAAGTCGCGCGCGAAGCCGGTCGTCGGTTGCCGTTCGTCGAGCACCGCTGCGGTCAGTTCGGAATCGTAGGTCCAGGAGCGGCGGTTGAGGTTCGCCGATCCCACCGCTGCCCAGCTGTCGTCCATGACGCACACCTTCGAGTGCAGGTAGGTCGGGAGCCCCCTGTCGTTCTCCAGCTCGAAGACGTCGACGCGATCGCCGCCGGCGGCGTACAGCAGCCTCAGCGCCTTGTCCTGCGCGGCGTCGCAGGTGGCGACCTCCACGGCTCCGCCCTTCTCGGGGTGAGCGGGCACCACGGCGACCAAGCGGAGCTCGGGTTCGCGGCGCAGCGCCGCGGCGAAGACTTCGGCCACCATGGGCGACCAGAGGAACTGGTCCTCGACGTAGACGAGTTGCCGGGCGCGCTGGAGGGCTTTGGCGTAGCCCCTCGCGACGCTGCGCTCCCCGCGCCTGGCGAACAGGTACGGAGGGTGCTTCGTCGGGTAGGTGCGCAGCAGCTGCACCGAGTGCGAGCCGCTGCGAGGTGGCGGGGGCAGCTGTGCGGGGAGTTCCGCGGCCTCGGGTTCGCCGCGACCGAAGCGGCGTCGGAGCCGGGAGAGCGGACCGCGCAGGCGGATCGCGGCGTCCTGCCAGCGTTCGCGGAAGCAGTGCTCCACGTCGGCCACGGCGGGACCGCGCACCTCCAGGTGCGCGTCGTGCCAGGCCGGCCGCCGGCCGTAGCGCCTCCGGTCGATGGAGAGCTGAACGTCGCCGTCTCCGTGATGTTCGTGCCGGTCCAGTCGGCTCGGGCACGGGTCGATCCCGCCCAGGAAGGCCACGTCGCGCTCGGGACGCCCCGGGCGGCGGATCACCAGGAACTTCTGGTGGTGACAGCCCGCTGGACGAACTCGCTGGTCCAGCACCACGCTGCCGCCCATATCCCGCAACGAGGAGGCCAATTCCCGGTTCGCGGCGACGAGGTCGTGGTCGAGGTCCAGGTACGGCCACCACAGCAAAGCGTGGACCGAGGCCCCGTCGCGCAGCACCCGGGCGAACTGCTCCCTCATCGACGTTCCGGTCCCGTCGAGCTGCTTGTTCTGATCGACTATCCACGCCGAGAGGTAGACCTGGTCACCGGCCTGGACGTCGGCCAGCTCGGCGACGAGCCGGGGGAAGTACTCCGCGCCGTCGATCAAGGGTTGCGCGAGGTTGCCCTCGGACCACGCGGTGCTTCCCGGATCGCGCCCGTCGAGCCTCGACCACGGGTTGTCGCGCTCGGCGTGCGTCAAGAACCACTCGGCCGGGGCGGTCCTGGTCGTTTCGGTCATGTCCCTGCCAGAAGTGGTCGGTGTGCCGCGGGTGACTGCTTCCGCAGACACCCGCGGGTGGGCTGTGAGGCGCTGTTGGTCGTTCAGAACCAGTGCGATCGGCCACCGATCGCGTGGCCGGTGCTGCCGGCGATGGCGAACACGGCGCCCAGGACGACGGCGACCACGCCGAGGATCCAGATGATCTGGACTCCGGTGAGGTAGCCGACGATGAGGAGCACGATTCCGAGCGTGATCATGGCTGGCCGTCCTTTCGGTCGGTTTCCCGTCGCCCAGTCCTACCCGCCGCGATCAAGTTCCACGCATGGCGGTGCGCGGACGAGTCCCCCGCGCCTGCTCGCGCACCCAGATCAGGCCAGGTCGGTCAGGTCGCGCAGGAACAGGCCGGAGGCTGGTTTGGGCGCGAACCACGTCGATTTGGGTGGCATCACGAGGCCGGCGTCGGAGACCGCCATGATCTGCTCGACGCTGGGCGGGTGGGCTGCGAGCAGCACCGCCCCGTCGGCGGAGTACCGGCAGTGCTCGGGCGGGCCGTTGCCGCAGGACGTCGGCGTGATCCCGAGCGCGGGCAGCAGTTCCTCGTCGAGCGCGACGATGTCCAGCGAGGTCCGCACGTGCACGTCCGGGTCGTGCGGCCGCAGCTTCAGCCGGTGGTGCTCGTCGGCGTAGCGCACCACCGCGACGCCTGGCTCCGCGATCGCCGCCGAGGGGTCCTCCCACCTCTCCATCACCGCCAGGGAACCCAGCTTCTCGAGCACCGCGGCAGCGGATTCGCGGGACACCGGCAGGCATCGGTGGTAGCCGAAGACGCGCATCTCGTCGGCGGGGAACAGCGCGGCGAGCGTGAACGCGGCGGGGTGGTCCGGGCTGCGGTGGTGGCGCGCGGCGGAGCGCTGGGCCGCGGCCAGCCGGTGGTGCCCGTCGGCGATGTAGAGCGCATCGATCGCGCGCAGGCCCAGCTCGGTGGCCCGGGCGACATCCGGGTCCTGCCGGAACCACGCCGTGTGCCGCGTCCCGTCCCCGGTGGTGAGGTCCACGTCTGGCTCGGTCGCGGTGATCCTCTCGGTCATCGACCGCAGGGCTCGGTCGGGGGAGTGGGCGAGCGTCACCGGCGTCCGCTCGATTCCGGATTCCTCGGTGAACTCCTCCAGCAGGCGTTCGCGGTCGGGCTGCGTGGCCTCGTGCGGCCGGATGCGGCCGGCCCGGTAGTGCTCGACCGAGACCTCCACGACGACACCGGTCTGCTGGTGGTTCCCGTTGGCGATGCGGTAGACGACCACGGCCGGACCGCGCATGCGCTGGTACCGACCGGAGGCTGGCGCATCCCGGACCCGCGTCGCACCGGCCGGGTCCTCGCCGCAACGGCGGTCCACGCGCAGGCCGCGCGGCAGCCGCGCGATGACTCCTGCGCCGGTCGCCTCGGCACGCGGGGTGCTCATGACCGCTCGTTCGCGGGCAGGGACGGGGCGAACTCCCGGGGAGGTTGCGGGTTCACGCAGTGCAATGCGGTGCCGGCCTTCGCGTACTCCTCGATCACGCGCACGGTCTCGGCGGCCACCGCCTCCTGGGCTTGCTCGGTCGACGCTCCGATGTGGTGGGTGCCGCAGACGTTCGGGTGCGCGGCGAGCCGGGAGGTGAAGCTGCCCGTGCTGGTGGCGGGTTCGTCGGCGAAGACGTCGATCCCGGCCCGCACTCCCTTGGTCTCCATCGCCTCGATCAGCGCGTCCTCGTCGATCAGGTCGCCGCGCGCGGTGTTGAGGATGATCGTGCCGGGCCGCACCTGCGCCAGCAGGTCCCGGTCGACGAGCCGCCGGGTGGTGTCGGTGGCGGGCACGTGCAGCGACAGCACGTCGCAGGTGCGCGCGAGTTCGGGCAGGTCGTCGACGAAGGTGACCCCGATGTCCTGGGCGCGCTCCAGAGTCCGCCGGTCGCGTCCGGGCTTGGCCACGGCGTGCACGCGCGTGCCGAACGCTGCTGCTCGTTCGGCGAACGCGAGGCCGACCTGACCGAGCCCGACGACGCCGACGTCGCGGCCGTAGATCCCGCGGGCCTGCGAGTGGCGCTTCTTGTCCCACCTGCCGGCGCGCAGGTCGGCGACGTTGTCGGCGATGTTGCGGTCGACGGCCAGCAGCAGCGCGAAGGCCAGCTCCGCGACCGCGATCGCGTTGCGCCCGGGCACGTTGCACACGCGTATCCCCAGGCGGGAAGCGGCGTCGGTGTCGATCGTGTTGGTTCCCGAGCCCGCTCGGATCACCAGCCGCAGCGCGTCGGCGGAGTCCAGCGCCTGAGCCGTGACGCGGGTGCTGCGCACGACCAGCGAGTCGTACCCGGAGAGCTCCGCGGGCAGCTGCTCCGCGGTCGTGTCGGGTGCGTAGTCGCAGTCGTGCGCTGCGGCGAGCCGGTTCCGGTGTTCCTCGGGGAAGGCGTCGGCGATCAGGATCCTCATCGGGCCCTCCAGACGATCAGCGCACCGCGCGGCGCGGTGGAGACGCGGACATCCGTGTTGCTCATAGCGCACCTCGGTGCTGATGACGCAATGGTGCGGCCGGCTTTCCGGACACGTCAACACCTCGTTCGGGGCGCTGTTCGAGTAAGCCTGTGGCGTCAGTGGGGACTGAAGTTGAGCGGTTCCGCTGCCTCCGTCCCGTCGGCGGCCACCGGACACGTTTGTCGAGACGTTTGTCGACCGGCAAGGCGGGGGAACTCCGGTGAGCGATCCGGCGGGACGAGGGGAGTGGTCGCGGTGACGTGGGCGTTCGAACGTGCTGTGGTGACCGGCGGTGCGGGATTCCTGGGAGCGCCGGTGTGCGCGGAGCTCCTCCGCCGCGGCGCGGTGGTGCACTGCCTGGACAACTTCAGCAGCAGCGGAGTCGAGAACGTCCGGGAACTGCGTTCGGATCCCCGGTTCGAACTGGTCGAACACGACATCGCCCGTGAACCCTGGCACGCGGAGGACGTCGATCTCGTCCTGCACCTGGCCTCTCCCGCATCACCGGTGGACTACCTGCGGATGCCGGTGGAGACCATGCAGGCGGGCAGCCACGGCACCGCGCACGCGCTGGACTTGGCCGAGCGCACCGGCGCGCGGTTCCTGCTGGCCTCCACCAGCGAGGTCTACGGCGACCCGCTGCAACATCCGCAGCGCGAGGACTACTGGGGCAACGTCAATCCGGTGGGCCCGCGCGCGGTCTACGACGAGGCCAAGCGGTACGCGGAGGCGCTGACGTCCTGCTACCGCGCGCATCGGGAGGTCGACACCCGCATCGTGCGGCTGTTCAACAGCTACGGCCCTGGAATGCGGACGACCGACGGGCGTTTGGTCTCCACCTTCGTCTCACAAGCGCTGGCCGGCGACCCGATCACCGTCAACGGTGGTGGGAACCAGACGCGTTCACTGTGCTATGTGGACGACACGGTGCGCGGACTGCTGGCTGCGGCGGCAGGTGATCACACCGAACCGGTCAACATCGGCCGCCCCGAAGAGATGACGGTGCTGGAGATCGCGGAGCTCGTGCGGTCGCTGACCGGGACTTCCTCGCCGATCAGCCATTCCGCTGCCGTCGCCGACGAACCGAGCCGCCGATGCCCGGACATCAGCATCGCGACGCAGCGGCTCGGCTGGCGGCCCCAGATCGACGTCGTCGAGGGACTGCGCCGCACGATCGACTGGTTCGCCGCCCGTCCCGCCGCCGCGTGATCACCTGGTCGCGGCGAGTTCTCCTTGCACACCAAGGAGGAATTCCTCCACCTGTGTTTACGAGTCGCTGCACAGGGTAGCGGTATAGGCAGGACGGACCAAGGCCTGCGCTCGGTGAGCACCGCGCACGACGGGAGGACGACCGTGCGAATCCTCGGGATCAACGCAGTTTTCCACGATCCGGCGGCCGCGCTCGTGATTGACGGCCGCACCGTGGCCGCCGCCGAGGAGGAGCGCTTCTCCCGCCGCAAGCACGGCAAGACGCCCGTTCCGTTCTCGGCGTGGGAACAGCCCGAGCAGGCCGCGGCGTGGTGCTTGCGCCAGGGCGGGATCCAGGCGTCCGAGTTGGACGCGGTGGCCTTCTCCTACGACCCGGCGCTGGTGGACGACGCGGTGGATGGTCTGGACCCCGCGTGGGAGTGGTTGCGCACGATCTTCGCTGAACGGGCACCGCACTTCCTGGCCACCGCGCTGCCCGGGCTGGACCGCGACGCGGTGGTGTGCGTGCCGCACCACGTCGCGCACGCCGCCTCCGCCGCGCTCGCCGCGCCCTTCGGCGACTGCGCCGTGCTCACCGCGGACGGCCGTGGTGAGAGCACCTCAGGACTTGCCGGACGGTGCACCGGCGGCCGGCTGACCACGTTGGCCGAGCAGCGGTTGCCGCACTCGCTCGGCCTGATGTACGAGGAGCTGACCGAGCACCTGGGCTTCCGCCGCTCCAGCGACGAGTACAAGGTGATGGCGCTGGCCTCCTACGCCGAACCCGTGTTCCTGCCGGATCTCAGGGACTTGGTCCGCAGCACCGGGGGCGGGCACTACGAGATCGGGCCGATCGACTGGCAGCGCTGGGCTCCCCGTCGCAGCGCTCAGGAACGGTTGGGGGACAAGCACGCTCAGCTCGCTGCGAGCGTCCAGTCCAGGGTGGAGGAAGTGCTGCTCGACCTCGCGCGGTGGTTGCACGAGGCGACCGGGGAACGTCGGTTGGCGATGGCCGGGGGAGTGGCGTTGAACTGCGTGGCCAACACCCGGATCGCTCGCGAAGGACCGTTCGACGAGGTGTGGGTGCAACCCGCGGCGGGTGACTCGGGCACCGCTCTCGGCGCCGCGTTGCAGGTCGCTGCGCAGCACGACGAGCCCATCGAGCCGATGCCCGGCGCCGACCTCGGGCGCGGGTGGAGCGACGAGGAGATCGAGAACTCCCTCCGCACTGCGAAACTCGCCTACGAACGCCCCGGCGACGTCGCCGAGGTCGCCGCCGAAGCGCTGGCGCGCGACGAGTCGGTGGGCTGGTTCCAGGGGCGCAGCGAGTTCGGCCCGCGCGCGCTCGGACACCGATCCCTGCTCGCCCATCCCGGCAACGCCGACAACGTCGAGCGCCTCAACGACATCAAGGGCCGCGAGCAGTTCCGCCCGGTCGCACCGATGGTGCTGGCAGAACGCGCCGGCGAGCTGTTCACCCGGGGGCCGGAGAGCAGCCCGCACATGCTGTTCGTGCACGACGTGACGCCGGAGTGGCAGGACCGCATACCCGCCGCTGTGCACATCGACGGCACCGCGCGGCCGCAGACCGTCGACCGGGCCGCCGAACCCCTGGTGGCCAGGTTGCTCGACTCCTTCGCGGCTCGCACCGGCGTGCCGGCGCTGATCAACACCAGCTTCAACACCGCGGGACGCCCCATGGTCGACAGCCCGGTCGACGCCTTGGAGTGCTTCGGAGCGTCGCCGATCGACCTGCTCGTGATCGGGCCGTTCGTGGTCCACCGCGGGAGTGAGAGGTCATGACCGCCCGCGGCGACTACGCGGTGGTCATCCCGACGATGGGCCGGGACAGCCTCGCCGGAACGCTGGCCGCCTTCGACACCGGGCGCGGCCCCGGACCCCGCGAGGTCGTGCTGGTCGACGACCGGCCCGACCAGTGCGAGCCGCTTCCGCTGCCGCGCAGCGAGCTGCCGATTCGCGTCGTGCGTTCCGGTGGACGCGGTCCTGCCGCAGCGCGCAACATCGGTTGGCGCGAAGCGGACGCCGAGTGGGTCGTGTTCCTGGACGACGACGTCGTGCCCGCCGCGGACTGGGGCGAGCGGATCGAGGACGACCTCGACGTCGGTCCGGACGTGGGTGCCTGCCAGGCCGACATCGTCGTCCCGCTGTCGACCGAGCGGCGGCCCACCGATGGCGAACGCGACACCGCCGCGCTCGCCGACGCGCTGTGGATCACCGCCGACATGGCCTACCGGCGCGAGGTGCTGTCGGCCTGCGGGGGTTTCGACGAGGAGTTCCGCCGCGCCTTCCGGGAGGACGCCGACCTGGCTCTGCGGGTCCAGGCCGCGGGGTGGCGGTTGGTCAACGGCGCGCGTGTGACCAGCCACCCCGCGCGCCCCGCGGGCTTCTTCGCCAGCGTGCGCGCGCAACGGGGCAACGCCGACAACGCCATCATGCGCCACAAGTACGGGAAGCGGTGGCGCATGCGGATCGGTGAAGGCCGGGGCAGGATCCGCCGTCACTTGGCGATCACGGTGGCCGGCGGGACCGCTCTCGTGGCTTCGGCGCTCGGTGCGCGCCGAGCCGCCGCCTGCGGTGGTGCCGTGTGGCTCGGTTTGACCGCTGAGTTCGCAGCCCGCCGGATCGCTCCCGGACCGGGTACGCCGGACGAGGTGGCTCGAATGCTGGTCACCAGCGTCTTGATCCCGCCCGCAGCGTGCCTGCACCGACTGCGCGGCGAGGTGGAAGTGCGCGCGGGCACGAGGGAAATGCCTGCTGCGGTGTTGTTCGACCGGGACGACACGCTCGTCCACGACGTTCCCTACAACGGTGACCCGGCCCGCGTGCGTCCGGTCAGCGGAGCGCGGGAAGCGCTGGACCGGCTCCGGGTGGCCGGAATCCCGATCGGTGTGGTGAGCAACCAGTCCGGAGTGGCGCGCGGACTCCTCCGCGACGAGGACGTCGCCGCCGTCAACGGAGCGGTGCAGCGGCTTCTGGGTCCGTTCGACATCTGGCAGTGGTGCCCGCACGACGAGGACGACGGATGCGGTTGCCGCAAGCCGAAACCCGGGCTCATCGAACGAGCCGCCGCTCGGTTGCGCGTGCTGCCGCGGAGTTGCGTGGTCATCGGCGACACCGGAGCGGACGTCGCGGCAGCGCTGGCCGCGGGCGCCAGGGCGATCCTGGTGCCCACCGAGCGGACCAGGACGGAGGAGACGACCAGGGCGCTGGTCGAAGCCGAGGTGGCACCGACCCTCGAGGCGGCCGTGGCCCGCGTGTTGCGGGACGGCCGGGTGCACGCGGCGACGCGGCGTCCCGTCCGGCAGGAGGTGCCGCGATGAGGATCGACATGGTTTCCGAGCACGCCAGCCCGCTGGCGGCTCTCGGGGGAGCCGACGCCGGCGGGCAGAACGTGCAGGTGGCCGAACTGGCGACCGGGCTCGCCCGGCGCGGCCACGACGTCGTCGTGCACACCCGCCGCGACTCGCCGACGCTCCCGGAGCGGGTGCGCACGGACGAGGGCTTCACGGTCCGGCACGTGGCGGCCGGCCCGTCCGCGCCGGTGCTCAAGGACGAACTGCTGCCCCACATGGACGCCTTCGCCGCGCGGCTCGCCGAGGACTGGCGGCGTCGACCGCCGGACCTGGTGCACGCGCACTTCTGGATGAGCGGGCTCGCCGCGCAGCGCGGCGCCGCGGGGCTCGGCGTGCCGGTGCTGCAGACCTTCCACGCGTTGGGCCGCGTCAAGCGCCGCGAGCAGGGGGCGAAGGACACCAGCCCGCCGCGCCGCGTCGAGCTGGAAGCGCAGATCGCCTGCGCGGCCGACCTCGTCATCGCCACCTGCACCGACGAGGTCGGTGAGCTCGCCGAGATGGGCGTGGCACCGGAACGCACCGCCGTGCTGCCGTGCGGCATCGACGTCGACCGGTTCTCCCCGGCCGCGCCGCGCGAGCCGAAGCGGGGCGCCCCGCGAATCCTGAGCATCGGCAGGCTGGTCGAGCGCAAGGGCGTGGACGTGATGATCCGGGCGATGCGCGATCTCCCCGACGCTCTGCTGCTCATCGCAGGCGGGCCGCCGGAGCGGGAGTGGCCTGACGATCCGGAGGTCAACCGGTTGCAGGCGGTGGCGCGTCAATCCGGTGTGGCCGACCGCACCGAGTTCCTCGGCCCAGTGCCCCACGACGACGCGCCCGACCTCTACCGGTCGGTCGACGTCGTCGCCAGCGTGCCGTGGTACGAGCCGTTCGGCACCGTGCCTCCGGAGGCGATGGCCTGCGGCGTTCCGGTCGTCGTCAGCGCGGTCGGGGGTCATCTCGACACCGTCGTCGACCGCAGGACGGGACTGCACGTGCCACCGCACGATCCGACGGCGACCGCCCGTGCCGTGCGGGAGCTGCTGGATCGGCCGGGCCTGCGCGCGGAGCTGGGAAACGCAGGCGCGCACCGCGTTCGGGCTCGCTACGGGTGGGATCGGCTCGTCGGCGAAGCCGAGGACATCTACCAGCAGGTGCGTTCGGCGCGGTCCAGGCGGCCCGCGGTCGCGGCCGCGCCGGGAGGGGGATCACCGTGATCGAGCAGCACTTCCAAGACCTGGGCGCAGCAGCGTGGCAGATCAGCTCCACAGCGCCGAAGCTGCGGAGCTGGGCGGGAACGCTCGCGGACCGCCTCACGGCCGGAGCGCGCTTGCTGACCTGCGGGAACGGCGGCAGTGCTGCGGAAGCGCAGCACCTGTCGGGTGAGCTGACCGGGCGGTTCCTCCGCGATCGCAGGCCGTACTCGGCCATCGCGCTGCACGCCGACACCTCGGCGTTCACCGCCACGCTCAACGACTACGGCGAGCAGGAGGTCTTCGCTCGGGCCGTGCGCGCGCACGGCCGTTCCGGTGATGTGCTGGTCGCGTTGTCCACCAGCGGCCGCAGCCAGAACGTGCTCGCCGCTGCCAAGACCGCGCGGGAGCTGGGTGTGCTGACCTGGGCGTTGACCGGGCCTGCTCCCAACGATCTCGCCGCGGTCTGCGATGACGTGATCGCCGTGGAAGCCCCCGGCGTGGCCACGGTGCAGGAGATCCACCTGGCGCTGATCCACGCGCTGTGCGGTGAGTTCGACGCGCTGACGATCGATCGGGTACCGGAACGTCGGTGATCGACACCGTTCTCGTGCTCCGGGCCCTCGGGCTGGGAGACCTGCTCACCGCGGTGCCCGCGTTGCGCGGCCTGCGGCGCGCTTTCCCCGACCACGTGGTGCTGCTGGCCGCACCCGAACCGCTGGCGGAGCTGCTGCCCCTGCTGCCCGAGGTGGACGAGTGGGTGCCCACCGCCGGGCTGGCGGACTTCCGCTGGCAGCGATCCGGCCCGGACGTCGCGGTGAACCTGCACGGCAGCGGGCCGGAGTCGGTGCGCGCGGTGTGTTCGACGGGAGCTCGCCGGGTCCTCTCCCACCGGCAACCGGCGGCTCCCCCCGTCGCCGGCCCGGACTGGGAGGCCGAGCAGCACGAGCGGCAGCGCTGGTGCCGGCTGCTGCGGCACTACGACATCGACGCCGACCCGGACGACCTGCTGCTGCCGACGCCGCTGGACGGTCCCCGGCCCGGCGCGGCGATCGTGCACCCGGGTGCCAGCCACGCCGCTCGGCTGTGGCCGGTGGAGCGCTACGCCGAGGTGGCGCGCTGGGCCGCGGACGCGGATTTCGACGTGGTGCTCACCGGTTCCGAATCCGAGCACGAGCGCGCTGCGCGGGTGGCCGAGCTCGCGGGACTGCCGGGGAACTCCGTGCTGGCCGGACGCACCGGGTTGCGCGAGCTGGCCGCTCTGGTCGCCCACGCCCGCCTGCTGATCTGCGGCGACACCGGCATCGCGCACCTGGCCAGCGCTTTCCGGACGCCGTCGGTGGTGCTGTTCGGACCGGTCGCGCCCCGCTACTGGGGCCCGCCTGCCGACACCCGGCACGTCGCGCTGTGGCATGGGCGCAGCGGCGACACCTTCGCCTCCGACCCGGACCCGGGACTGCTGGCCATCACGATCGGGCAGGTGATCGACGCCGCGCGCAGGGCGGTGCGGCGCGGATGAGCCGTGCCCACGCGTCGGCCGTAGCGGGTTTCGCCGTTTTCTGAGGTGGAAATTCCCCGTCGTGTCCGATGTGACGGGAGCGAGGTGCGATGGGTTCGCAAGTGGACCGACGGGTCACGGTCGGCATCATCGCCGATCCCGGTGTTCCGACCGAGATCGCCGAGCGGCTCGCGGAGGAGATCCCGGACGAACTCCGGTCCCGGGTCGCCGAGGAAGTGGACTGGCGAGTGGTGGCGAGCTCGGAGGAATTGCCGCTGGGCGACGACGGCGCGATCGACATCGCGGAGAAGGTCGAGGAGAAGGGAAGCAGCGAGCACTGGGACCTGCTGGTCTGCTTGACCGATCTCCCGAGGATCGAACCCGCGGGGGCGGTGGTCGCCGACGCGGACACCAGCAGCGGAGCGGCACTGGCGTCGGTGCCGGCGATCGGTTGGATCCGGCTGCTGCCGTACGCCCGCCGGGTCGTGGTGCACCTGGTCGGCCTGCTCGCTGGCGAAACGCTGGGGATCGCCTCGCATCGCGAGAGCGACGGGTACCACTCCGGCGCCTGGGGCGTGTTCGGCGTTCGTATCCGGCAGGTCCGGTCCAGCGACGAGAACATCGACTCGAACCTGGTGCTGCCGGGCCGGGTCGGCAGGATGCGCCTGCTGTTCGGCATGGTCCGAGACAACCGGCCCTGGTGGCTGGTGCCGGGGCTGTCCCGCGCGGTGGCGGCGGCTGCGGGGACGGCCGCCTTCGGCGTGTTCTTCCCCAGCATCTGGAGCCTGGCCGACAGCCTCGCACCGGTGCGCCTGGTCCTGATCAACCTCTTCGCCGTGGCGGTGATGGTCGGCTGGCTGATCGTGCACAACAGCCTGTGGGAGCGTGCCGGTGGCGGTGCGGCGGTGCACAAGACCCGGATGTACAACGCCGCGACGTTGCTGACGGTATCCATCGGTGTGCTGTGCATGTACGCGCTGCTGTTCGGGCTGACCGCACTGGGGTCGGCGACGGTCATCAGCCCTGAATACCTCAGCGGCCGGCTCGGGCACCCGGCGACCCCTCTGGATTACCTGGGTCTGTCGTGGTTGGCGAGCTCGATGGGCACCGTCGCGGGGGCCCTGGGGTCGAGCCTGGAGACCGAGTCAGCGGTGCGGCGGGCCACCTACAGCAAGCGCGAGCGGGAACGCCGTGCCAGGCGCCGCCGCGAGCAGCGCGAGTCCGGGCAGGCCTGAGCCATCGAACGTCGTCGGCCTGTGGTGGATCTCAGCCGGCGTCGAAAGCACGTCCTTCGCTTTCTCCATCGCAGCACGTCGCGCACCCGGATCACCGCGCGTCATCCGGCTGTTTTCACCTCGGCCGCCGGTGGAAACCCCCGAGGTGGCCACGCACGACCGCGTCTGGGAGGAGCGTCATGAAGTACGACGAGTTCATCGCGACCGTCCGTCGGCTCGGTGAGTACGAGTCGAGGGAGCGAGCCGAACACGTCACGCGCTGCGTGCTGGGTGTGCTCGGCGCCCGCATCACCGCTCAGGAGGCCGAGGACCTCGCCGCGCAGCTGCCCGGCGACCTGGCCGGGGCTCTGCGCGCGGAGGAGCGGCCGATGCCGGACCTGTCCCCGGACGGGTTCGCAGGAGCTGTCGCCGCCCGCTTGGAGGGCGCGAGCACGGAGACGGCCCGCTGGGACGTCAGCGCCGTGCTCACCACGGTGACCGAGAGCATCGACGGCGGCGAGCTCAACCACGTGCTCAGTCAGCTGCCCAGCGGGTTCGCGACGTTCTTCGGCCATCCAGAACTGGCCTGACGCGCGCGCCCGTCGTCACTCCAGCGCGGCTGCGTGCAGGTGGCGTGCCAGCGCGTCCAGCGGACTCGAATCGGTGCCTGCCGAGCGGCGGGCCGCAGCGGCTCGGCAGGCTCCCTCGTCGGACCTGCACCACCGCCACCAGCGATCCAGCTCGGTTTCCGAGAGCTCGTCGGCGCCGATGACCGCGGGCCAGTCCTGCGCGCGCGCCTGCGCGGTGACCTTGCCCCCGCCGGAGATGGGATCGACGGCGAGCGCGGGAACGCCCGCGGACAGCGCGAGGACGAGTCCGTGCAGACGTGTGGTGACCAAGACGTCGGTGCGCGCGACGAGGGCGACGAACGCTTCGGGCGTCGAGCAGAGCCGCCAGTCGCCGCGAGCCAGTCGGGTGTCCAGCGGGATTCGCGCTGCGTCGAGTCCGGCCAACCAGCGCCGCAGGACCTCATGCGTCTCGCCGTGCTTGGTGCGGTCGCCGTACTCCGGCTGCGCCGGTGCGAGCACGGCTCCCACCACCGGGGTATCGCAAGGGTCCAGACCGGCGGCGAGGTCCGGTGACGTGCGCAGGCCTGGGCCGTCTCGCGGCAGGAGCGTGTGAAAGCCCTTGGTGGCGGGCGATTCCGGGTCGATCACGGAGACACCCACGGCGATCCGCGTGCACCCCGAGTACCGGTTGTGCAGCTCTTCGACCTGCCAACCGTGCACGGGTCCGCAGCAGAAGAGGACGTGGGTGTAGTCGTTCGGGTCGGTGTCGTCGAAGTGCGTTGCGCCTGGGGCGAATTCGGGGCTGAGCACGATGTCGTGGTCGATGCCGTCGGTGGCCAGCCGTGCGGCCACCCGGTGCAGACTCGCGACGTCACCAGCGGTGGCTTCCCCGTGCAGGAAGCTCGCCCACCCCGTCACCAGCGCTCGCATCGAGCTCCCATCGTGAAAGAGGTGGTGCCCCGGTCCTCCGGGGCACCACCATCAGCGCTTCTTGTGGGGTCCCGACTCCGGCGGGACGCGCGGGCCGGTTTCGAGCAACGAGTTCGCCCTGCCGGATCGATGCTTCTCCTGGTCGGAGGAAGCCTTTCCGTTCTTCGGCTTCCTGGGCGTGCGCTGCGCGAGCCCGTGGCGCACTCGCTCGGTCAACTGCCGGATCCGGTCACCGGGCATGGTGCTGATCCCTCTCAACCGTTCTCGTACTGCAATCGCTTCAGCAGCATCTGCTTGCCCTGTTCACCGGCCTTCACGTTGTTGTCCTGAATCCGGTGCAGCCACTTGGCGAGTTCGTCATCGCCTTGCGACTCGGCATCCTTGACGTACTGGTCCAGCATCCACGCGTGGTGCAAGGACAACTGCAACACGGTGATGAGGTTGTAGTTCTTGTCCTTCACCGGGCTTTCGGGTTCGCCGGCCATGGGATTCCTCCTCGTCCGGGATTTCCGCTCGCACTTCTGGGGTTGGCAGCGGTGGAAGTGGTCAAACCCGGCGCGGGGGCGTTTCACCCTCGGTGAGGGCTCCATCGGCCAGTCATTGACTCTTCGTGCGCAGTCATTCGGCTGTGCGTGGGAATGTTCTCGGATTCCCCCGCAATTGCTGAGAGCCCGGGCACAAAACGTGTCGATCTCGGCGAATCGGGTGGCACCTTCGTGTCGGTTTCCGAGCAGAACTGCGCCGGAAATCGACCATTCGCCTTCCGGAAAGGAATTCCACGTGCGCGCAGCCGTGGCCCCGATGTTCCGCGCGCTCCGACATCCCAACTACCGCCGTTGGGCGGTCGCCGATCTCGTCTCCGTCACCGGTGCGTGGATGCAGAACCTCGCGCTGAACTGGTTCGTGCTCGTCAAGACCGGTTCGCCCGGACTGCTCGGACTCTCCCTGCTGTTCCAACTGCTGCCCGGCGTGCTGCTGGGCTCGGTGGCCGGATCCGTCGCCGACCGGTGGCCGACCAAGCGCGTGCTGCTGGTCACCCAATCACTCCACGGCGTGCTCGCGCTGGTGCTGGCGGGGGTGGCGTGGGTCGACGGCCCGCTGTCGGCCGTCTACGCGCTGGCGCTGGCCGGCGGGGTGGTGACGGTCTTCGACGGTCCCGCGCTCGGCCGCTTCGGCTCGCAGCTGGTGCCGCGCGAGGACTTGAGCAACGCGTTGGGACTGGGGTCGATCCTGAGCTCGGGTGGCCGGATCCTCGGCATGGGGTTGGCCGGCGCACTGGTGGCCGTCACCGGCGTCCCGCTGCTGTTCGTGATCAACGCGGTGAGCTTCGGCGCTGTGCTGCTGGCGATCGGCAAGGTCCGTCCGGAGGGGATGTTCCACCTCGCCACGAGCACGGCGGAGCGGACCGGCATCAAGGCGGGCATCCGGTACGTGCTCGGCCACCGGCCGCTGGTGCTGATGTTCCTGCTCGGTTTCGTGCTGTCCTGCCTGGGGCGCAACTACCAGGTCACGATGGCGGCGATGAGCGAAGGCCCGCTCGCGGCCGGGCCCGAGGGCTACGGGATGCTGTCGGTGATCTTCTCCGCCGGGACGGTTCTCGGCGGCTTCGTGGCGGCGGCCTGCAAGAACTTGACGCTGCGATTGGTGCTGTGGAGCGCGCTGGGCACGAGCGTCCTGCAGTTCTTCAGCGGCGTCACGCCCACCCTGTGGAGCTTCGCGACGCTGCTGGTGCCGATCGCGATCGGTGCGGTGGTCCTCGACACCGCGACCAGCACCCGCATCCAGCTCGACACCGACGAGGACATGCGCGGTCGAGTCCTGGCGGCCAAGGGGATCGTGACCGCGGCGTCGGGTGCCATCGGCGGCCCGCTGCTGGGCTGGCTGTCGGAGTTCGCCGGGCCCGGTCCGGCGTTGGAGATCGCCGGCGCCGCCACCGTCGTGGCCACCGCCGTGGCCTGGTTGCTGTTCGCCCGTTCCCCGCAGCGCCGCGCCATGCCCGCCGAGCAGCGCTGGGCGCGGCTGGCCGGGGTGCACCCCACGCCACCGCAGCCCGTGCACCCACCGCTGCCCGGCAGAGCGACAGCGCGACCCGGTCGCGGGCCGCGGTGGACGCGACCGGGGCAGCGGATCACCGGCGGACGTCGTCGCGCCGCCCGCGCGCGTGCGCATCAGCCCACGTAGCGGCGCGCTGCGGAATGGTGCTGCGGCTCCTCCAGCAGGCGCAGACCGCGTTCGACCTCGGCGGGCACCACGTGGCGTTCCCGCAGCACCCACCGGCACGACCGCAGCGCTTCCAGCACCGCGGAGGCCGTGCACCGGTCCTTCGGCGCCGAACGGAGGACCTGGGCGGTGCGCCGCAGGGCGCTACCAGCCGGTCGGCGCAGCCACGCGGTCAGCAGCGTGTTGCGGATGCCGAGGCCCCTGCGCCGTCGAGGGTCTCGCGCGCGGGAAGGAGCGTGGTGGATCACCACGTCCGGCGACCAGCACAACCACCAGCCCCGCGCTGCCAGGTCCAGGGCCAGCAGCTCCTCCTCGCCGCCGAGCCACAGCCGCTCGGAGAATCCGCCGGCCTCGCGGAAGGCACTGGTGCGGAAAGTGGTGAGCCCGGCCATGACGCTCAGCAACGCAGGCCCGGGCAGCCAGTGCGGCGCGGGCACCGGCGAGGAGCACAGCTCCGGGGTCAGCGGGTCCTCGACGAGATCGGGTTCGACCAGGCAGCGGCCCATGACCGCGCCGATCTCGGGGTGGCGGTCCAGCAACTCGGTGGCCCGCCGCAGCGAGCCCGGTTGCCAGCGGGTGTCGTCGTCGCAGAAGGTCACGTGCTGGGTGCGGACGCGGTCGACGGCGACGTTGCGGGCGCACGCGCCGAGGTTGCGGTCCTGCGCCAGGAGCTCGACCTCGGGGAAGTGGCGTCGCACCGCGGGAGCCGTCCCGTCGCGGGAGGCGTTGTCGACCACGATGATCGGTGCCGCGTCGGGCAGCGCGGTCATGTGGTCGAGGGTGCGCAGGAGCTCCTCGCGGCGTTCGTGCGTCGCGATGACCACCGTGGTCCCGAACATGCTCACCTCCGCACCAGGTCGGGCAGGGATCGGCGCACCACGTCCTCGTCGTGGTCGTCGAACGCGTGCGAGCGGTGCGCGTAGAGGCTCAGCGCACCGGCGGGGAAGACGGGTTCCAGCGGCACGATGAGCAGGCTGTGCAACCGCAGCTCGCGGGCGCGGCGGGCGAAGTCCGGCCAGTAGGTCCTGATCTGGTTGAGATCGGCGAGAACCGCGCGCTGCGAGGTGGCGACCTCCACGCTCGGCCCCTTGCCGGTGCGCAGCTGGTCGACTTCCAGGGACCGAGCACGCTCGTCGGTGTGGGCGAGGACCGCCGGTTCCGGGGCGGTCGTGCCGAGCACGGCCATGTCGGCGTGCGGGACGTACCGCAGCAGCTCGGAGAGCTGGGGGGCGTGGGACGGGATCTCGTAGGTCGTCATGACGTCTGGGACTCCACGGCGGTCAGCTCGCGCTCCACTCGCCGGGGGAGCCGCCGTCTGCGGCGCATCGCCATCGGGAACCGCCGCAGCGCACCGGCGACGGCAGGCCGGGAGTGGCGCAGGGCGCGCAGCGTCTCGGACGCCGCCGCCGACGGGGATCTGCGCATCCAGGAGATCAGCAGGTTGTTGCGCAGTTCCAGGGCTTCCCGCTCGGAACGGCTCAACCGGGCGTCGGACGGGTGGTGGTGAGCGACGACGTCCTCGGCGTAGACCAGTTCCCATCCCGCAGCCGCGAGATCGCACGCGAGCAGCTTCTCCTCGGCGCCGAAGAAGAGCATCGGGTCGAAGCCGCCGACCTCGTGGAAAGCTCGCCTCCGGACGACGGCTGCGCACGCCGTGAAACCCAGCACTCGCGGGCCTGGTAGCTCCGCCGAGCTCCGCAGCGGTGAGCGCGCCATGAGGTCGTTGACCGGATCGGTGCGCTCGAGCTCGCCGACCAGGGTCTTGCCCGCGATCAACCCCACGTCCGGGTGGGCGGCGAAGAGTTGTTCGGCGCGCGGCAGCGCGTCGTGCTCCCACCACGAGTCGTCATCGCTGAAGGCGACGTGCTCGGCCCGGCAGCTCAGCACACCGAGGTTGCGCGCGGCTGCCCCGAGGTTGTGCGGCGCGCGGATCAACTCCACGCGCGGGTGCAGCTCCGCGACCGCTTCGGCGGTGCCGTCGGTCGAGGCGTTGTCGACCACGACGATCCGCGGGCGCGGACGCAGGTCGAGGAGGTTGCGCACGGTGCGGAGCAGTTCGTCGCGCCGGTTGCGCGTCGCGATCACCACGTCGGTGTTGATTCGTCGATCCATTCTGCACTCCCGGAGAACGGCGGCGGAGAGCCACCTTCTCGCGGTTACCCGCACCGGGCGCGAAAAACCCGCAGTCGCTCGCACAGCGTGCTCGAACGCCCCGGATGGCCTCCTGCGGAGGCGAAACTCGTGCGCACATGTGTAGGGGAGTCGCTTCGCTGGGTAGCGGTATGGACGGGCGTCGCCGATGCGGACGCCGATCGCACCGAGCAGGACGACACGCGGGAGGCGCAGCTGTGCTCGTTCCGGTTCCGCACGCAGCACCCGTTCTTCCCCGCCTGCGGCACCACGCCGAGGTGGGACGGTGAAGGGCCGGGTGCTGGTCGCGCGCCAGGACAACCTCGGCGACGTGCTGCTCGCGGGTCCGGCGGTGCGGGCCGTGGCGGCGCACGCCGAATCCGTGGTCATGCTCGCCGGACCGCGCGGTGCGGCGGCGGCGGAGATGCTGCCCGGCGTGGACGAGGTCGTGACCTGGTGCGCGCCGTGGATCGACCCGGAACCACCGCCGGTCACCGAATCGGCGATCCACGAGTTCTCCGAGGTGCTGCGCAAGATCGACGCCGATTCGGCGGTGGTGTTCACCTCGTTCCACCAGAGCGCGCTGCCGCTGGCGCTGCTGCTGCGGATGGCCGGTGTGGAGCGGATCGCGGCGATCAGCGAGGACTACCCGGGATCGCTGCTGGACGTGCGGCACCGGGTCGAGGGTGATCCGCCCGAGCCCGAACGCGCGCTGTCGCTGGCGCGCGCCGCCGGATTCGAACTGCCGGACGGCGATGACGGGAGGTTGGCGGTGCGCCGCCCGCTCCCCGACGTCGGTCACCTCGTCGGCCGGCGGCGTTACGTCGTGGTGCACCCCGCCGCTTCGGTCCCCGCGCGGGAGTGGCCGATGTTCCGCTGCCGAGGGGCGGTGCGCGAACTGGCCGCGGCCGGATGGGCGGTGGTCGTCACGGGCGCACCGGCCGACGGGGAGCTCACCGCGCACGTGGCCGGGCACTCCGGCATCGACCTCGGCGGGCGCACGGACCTCCCGGAGCTGGCGGCGGTTCTCGACGGCGCGGACGCCGTCGTCGCGCCCAACACAGGGCCTGCGCACCTTGCCGCGGCGGTGGGAACACCCGTGGTCTCGTTGTTCGCACCCGTGGTCAGCCCGGCCCGCTGGGCTCCCTACGGCGTTCCGCGGGTCGTGCTCGGCGAGCAGTTCGCCCCGTGCCGCAACACCCGCGCGCGGTACTGCCCGGTGCCCGGCCACCCGTGCCTGACGCTGGTGACCCCGGAAGAGGTCGCCGCCGCGGTCGTGGAGGTGACGTCATGACGAGTTCCCGAACACCCGGCACCGCGCCGATTTCGCAGGGAGGACTGCGAATCCTGGTGTGGCACAGGCACGGGTCGTGGACGACGTCGTTCGTGCACGGGCCGCACACCTACCTGGTGCCCGCCACCGCCGATCGCGGACCCGACGGGAGAGGGCGCTCGCAGACCGTCACTTGGCCGGACAACGCCGTGGAGGTCGAACCCGGCCGGCTGCACGACGAGCGCATCGACGTCGTGGTGCTCCAACGCCCCGACGAGCTCGAGCTCACCCGGCTGTGGACCGGCCGCCGACCGGGCGTCGACCTCCCGGCCGTCTACGTGGAGCACGACACGCCGCGCGGTCCCGCGGGCCCCGACCGGCATCCCGTGGCCGACCGCGACGACATCCCGATCGCGCACGTCACCCACTTCAACCAGATGTGGTGGGACAACGGGCGAGCGCCGAACACCGTCATCGAGCACGGGATCGTCGATCCCGGCCACCGCTGGACCGGAACCGTGCCGCACGCCGGGGTGGTGGTCAACGAACCGGTGCGGCGCAGTCACATCGCCGGAACCGACCTGCTGCCCCGATTGAGCAGAGGGGCGCCGCTGGACGTGTTCGGCATGCAGGTGCGGGACCTCCCGCAGGTGCTGGGCTGCGATCGCATCACGCCCCACGAAGACCTGCCGCAGCCGAAGATGCACGCCGAACTGGCGGCCCGCCGCGTGTACCTCCACCCCTACCGGTGGACCTCGCTCGGGCTGGCGCTGCTGGAGGCCATGCACCTGGGCATGCCGGTCGTGGCCGTCGCGGCCACCGAGGTCTCCGAAGCCGTGCCACCCGAAGCGGGTGTCGTCTCCACGCGGATGGACGCGCTGATCGACGCGGTCGCCGCCTTCACCGCTGATCCGGACCGCGCCCGGGAAGCCGGTGAGGCGGCCCGGCGAGCGGTGCTGAGCCGGTACTCGCTGGAGAGGTTCTTGACCGACTGGACGGCGCTCCTGCACGAAGTGCGCCGGTGACCCGAGGAGGTCGACGTGAAGCTCGTCATCGTGGGCGACGCCCTGCTGGACCTGGACCTGACCGGGAGCGCCTCCCGCCTGTGCCCCGACGCGCCCGTGCCGGTGGTCGACGTCGAGTCGCGACGCGGGAGGCCCGGCGGAGCCGCGCTCGCCGCGGCGCTGGCCGCGGACCAGGGCATCGAGGTGACCTTGATCAGCGGCCGCGGTGCCGATCCCGCCGGGTACGAGATCGACCGCCTGCTGCCGGCCGGCGTCCGCTTGGTGGACCTGCCGTTCACCGGTGGGACGCCCAGCAAGACCCGGGTGCGCGCCGGCGGCCAATCGGTCGTGCGGCTGGACTCCGGCGCGGGAGTCGTGCCGGACGTGGTCCCGGGGCCGGCGGTCGTGCGGGAACTGCGCAGCGCCGATGCCGTGCTCATCGCCGACTACGGTCGCGGAGCCGCGAGCAACTCCCGGCTGCGCCACGAGCTCTCCCGCCTTCCGCCCGGCACACCGATGATCTGGGACCCGCACCCGCGAGGAGCCGCGCCGGTGGCCCGGGCGGACCTCGTGGTGCCCAACGAAGCCGAAGCGATGCGGTTCAGCGGCATGACCGCGCAACCGGCGGGCGCGATGGCGCTGTGGCGCGAGTGGGAGTGCGGAGCGGTAGCGGTGACCATGGGCGAGCGCGGCGCTGCCCTGGCACCGAGCTGCGAGCTCGTCGCAGCGCCGCAGCTGGACACCACGACCGACACCTGCGGCGCCGGGGACGCTTTCGCCGTCGCCGTCGCCCTCGCGCTGGCCCGCGGCGAGACCACATCGGACGCCGTCGCCGACGCGGTGCTGGCCGCCAGCCGGTTCGTGGCTTCTGGCGGCGCCGGTGCCTGGACCGCGGGCGACCGACCGGTGTCCGAGAACGGTCTGGACGTGGTCGAGCGGGTCCGGGAGCGCGGCGGCAGGCTCGTCGCGGCAGGTGGCTGCTTCGACCTGCTCCACCCGGGCCACGTCGACCTGCTCAACCAGGCCAGGCGGCTCGGTGACGCCCTCGTCGTCTGCCTGAACTCCGACGCCTCGGTGCGCAGGCTCAAGGGCGCTCCTCGTCCGCTGGTGGGGGTGGAGGACCGCAAGTGCCTGCTGGAGGCGCTCGAATCCGTCGACGCAGTCGCGGTCTTCGAGGAGACGACCCCGTGCGAGCTGCTGGCCACCATCAGACCGGACGTGTGGGTCAAGGGCGGCGACTACGAACCGTCTCGGCTGCCCGAGGCGAAGGTGGTCGAGCAGTACGGCGGCGAAATCGTGCGGGTCCCGCTCGTCGGCGGGTACTCGACCACGCGGATGTTGCGGAACCTGCTGGAACTGGACGTCAAACGGGAGGAACTCCATGAACGGGCCGGGTAATGTCGTGATCACCGGAGGCGCTTCGGGCCTTGGTGCGGCGGTCGTCGATGCGGTGATCGCAGCCGGTGGTACCCCGCTGGTCCTCGACCGCGAGGTGCCCTCGGCTCCGGTGAAGCACGCCCAGGTCGACCTGGCCGACCGACGCGCGGCCGAGCGCGCGGTGCGCGAGATGGCCGACACAGCCGGTGGTCTCGACGGTGTGTTCACCGCCGCGGGCACCGATGCCTGCGGTTCGCTGCAGTCGGTTCCCGCCGAGGACTGGGAACGCGTGGTGGAGGTCAACCTGCTGGGGACGGCCGCCGTCGTGCGGGCCGCCTTGCCGTACCTGGACGAGAGCCGGGGCACGGTGGTCACCTGCTCGTCCACTCTCGGGCTCAAGGGCTTGCCCGACGCATCCGCCTACTGCGCCTCGAAGTTCGGCGTCGTCGGCCTGTCCCGGGCGCTGGCCGCCGAGCTCAGCGGCCGGGTCGGGGTGACGATGCTGGTGCCGGGCGGCATGCGCACCGCGTTCTTCGACGGCAGGCCCGAGCAGTACAAGCCACCGCAGGAAGCCAAGCTCAACCGTCCCGAGCACGTGGCCGAAGCGGTGCTGTTCGCACTGCGGCAGCCGGCCGGCTGCGAGGTCCGCGAGCTCGTCGTGTGCCACTCGGAGGAGTCGTCATGGCCGTGAGAGAACTGCGCGCCCGCGTGCTGGGTGACGGGCTGACCGCCATAGCGGTCGCCACCGGACTGGCCCGGAGCGGTCTCCGGGTGAGCTGCGCCCGCCCGGACCCGGCGGTGCCGGCGAGCGAACCGCGGCTGCAGGAGCTGGTGCGGAGCCTGCGCCGCAGCGGTGCGCTGAGCTTCGGCGAGTTGGCCGCTCCCGACGCCGTGTTCGTCTGCGGCGCCGATGAGGTCACCGCCCCACCGGGCAGCTCCGTGCTCAACTGCGCGCTCCCGCCCTGGGAGTGCACCCGGGATCTCCAGGCAGCGCTGGGCAGGCCGGTGGTGAGCCACCCGCAGCTGCTGCGAGAAGGCTCTGCGCTGGAGGACTTCCTGAGCGCCGACTACGCCGTGCTCGGCGCCGACGACGCCGAGGCCTTGGTGCGTGCCGACGTGGTCCTGGCGGGTGTGCCCGTGCCGCCGCTGCACTGCGACCTCGACAGCGCGGACCTGGTGCTGCACGCGACCAACGGGCTCCTCGAAGTGGAGCGCGAGTACTTCCACGAGCTGGCCGAACTGTGCCGTGCGGTCGGCGCGGACGTGGACAGGGTGATCGAGTGCGTCCGGGCGGACCCGCGCATCGGTGCCGACCCCGGGCAGCGTGGGGATTCGCCACGGTGCGCACCTGCGACGCGGCTGCGGGAGGACCGACCACCACCGGTGCTCGCGGAGCTCGAAACCTTGTGATGACGAGGGCTTTCGCAGGAGGAGCGGATGGATGCGGAACGGGTCGTCGTGATCGGTTGCGGCTACGTCGGCCTCACCACGGGCGCGTGCCTGGCCAGGCTCGGCCACGACGTGACCTGCTGCGACGTCGACGGGGACAAGATCGCGAAGTTGGCCCGGGGTGAGGTGGAGATCCGCGAGCCCGACCTCGACGAGCTCGTCTCGGAAGGGGTGGCCGCAGGCTCCCTGCGCTTCACCCGGGACAGCGCGCGGGCCGTCGCCGCGGCCGAGATCGTGTTCCTGTGCCTGCCGACACCGATGGGCGCCGACGGCGCAGCCGACCTCAGCGCCGTGGAAACCGTCGCCGACGAGGTCCGCGAGCTGCTGCCGCGCGGAGCGGTGGTGGTCACCAAGTCGACCGTGCCGGTGGGAACGGCGATGCGCCTCACCCGGTTGTTGGGGCGCGAGGACGTAGCCGTGGTCAGCAACCCGGAGTTCCTGCGCGAGGGCTTCGCGGTCCAGGACTTCCTGCACCCGGCCCGCGTCGTGGTCGGGGCCGAGGAGCAGCAGGCGGCCGAACGCGTGGCCTCGCTCTACGACCCGCTGGACGCGCGCGCGGTGCTGATCGACCCGGTCAGCGCCGAACTCGTCAAGTACGCCGCCAACGGCTTCCTGGCCACCAAGCTCTCCTACGTCAACGACCTCGCCGAGCTCTGCGAGCGCACCGGCGGCGACATCGACGTGGTCACCGAGGGGATGAAGCGCGATCACCGGGTCGCGCCGTCGTTCCTGAGCGCCGGGCCGGGCTGGGGAGGTTCCTGCCTGCCGAAGGACACCGCAGCGCTGCTCCACACCGCCGACTCCGCAGGCGTGGGGTTTCCGCTGCTGTGCGCCGCGGTCCGCGCGAACACGCACCACCAGGCACGGGTGGTGCGCAAGGTGGTGGACTGCTGCGGCGGTGACGTGTCGGGCTCGCGGATCGGTCTGCTCGGTCTGACGTTCAAGGCGGGCACCGGCGACCTGCGCGACTCACCGGCCCTCGCGGTGGCGCGGATGCTGTCCGACTTGGGCGCGCGACTGCGCGGCTACGACCCGACGTGCGCGGAGCGGTCCGAGGTGGAGCGGACTCGGTGCGTCGCCGATCCGTACCTGGCTGCGGAGGACGCTGACGTGGTGGTGCTGCTGACCGACTGGGCGGAGTTCGCGGTGCTGGACTGGGCGAAGGTCGCCGAGGTGATGCGGGCACCGGTCCTCGTCGACGCTCGCAACCAGCTCGACCCCCGCGCGCTCACGCGCGAGGGGATGACCTGGCGAGGAACCGGACGCACGCTGCGGTGATGTGATCAGCGGGCCACGAGTCCGACGCGGACTGCTCGCAACGTCCACGGCGGACTCAAGCATCCGCCGGTGCCGCGGCGTCGCTTCGCGGCTCCGCGGTGCTCCAGCGCATCTGCACCCGGGTGCCGTGCTCCCCGGTGGTCACCACCGCCTCGTCGGCGAGCCGCTCGACCAGCGGCAGGCCGCGCCTGCGCTGACCGTCGCTCTCATCGGGTGCGCGCCAAGTGCCGTGATCGGTCACGGCGACCTCGACCCCGGTTCCACTGAGGACCGCGTCCACGTCGAGAACTCCGCAAGCGCCGCCGTAAGCGTGCTCGACGGCGTTGGCCATCGCTTCGTAGGTGGCCAAGGCCAACGATTCGACGATCCCGTCTTCGAGCCCCCCGGCGCGGGCCCACTCGTCCACTTCGTCGCGCAGCACCGGCAGGTTGCCGGCGGTTGCGCGCACGCCACGGCGGCGGAGGTGGCCGCGTTCCTCGGAAGCCGGCTCCGGCTCGCCTGGTTGAGCGCGTGCCATAGATGTGTCCTCATCGTCCGGGCTGAGTTCCCGCTTCCAGGGTAGGCGGGCTCGTCCGGTCACAAACCCGCCGCGCCGACGAGTGCCCCTTCCCCGTCGGCGAAGACCTCGAACTCCCGGTCCAACCCCATGAGCTGGATCGGTCGCAGGGTGGCCGGGTTGTTCGCGACGACCCGGAAGAGCGCGCCGACCGCGGAGGAGTTGCGGTGGGTGCGCACGAGCACTGCCAGGCCTGCGGAGGACAGGAACGTGACAGCCGTGATGTCGAGCACCAGGACGGCAGGTCGTTCGTCGACCGCCTGGTCCAGGATCGCCCCGGTCGAGGCGCGTTGATCAGTTCGACCTCGCCGGTCGCGGTGACGAACGACGTGCGGCCCGACCACTCGGTCACCGCGCTGAAAGGTGCTTCGTGTTCGGTGATGTCGGGAGGCATGTGCTCCATGGTGGGGTCGCGGTCCGCGCTGGCAAAGAGACCGCCCGTCGTGGGCGGACACCGCTAACGCGCCACGGTTATGCTGGCCGACATGCATGCTTCCGCGGACTCTTCCGCCGAGGAGCGTTTGCGACGCATCGAACTGGTCACGGACACCTCGCTCGCACACCTGGATGTCAACGACCTGCTGCGCGAAATCCTGGCGCGAGTGCGTGATGTCCTGGAAGTGGACATGGCGACCGTCCTGCTGCTCGACGCCGACGGCGACGAGCTGATCGCCACCGCAGCGGTCGGTATCGAGGACGACGTCAAGCAAGGCGTTCGGATGCCGGTGGGACACGGTTTCGCCGGCACCGTGCTGGCCGGCCGCGAGGCATGCGTTTTCGACCGAGTGGTCGACGAGCTGCTGGTCAGCCGAGCACTGCGGGACAAGGGCATCAGCTCGCTCGTGGGCGCGCCCATGGTCGCCGACGGCGAGACGATCGGAGTGCTGTGCGTCGGTTCCTTCAACGAACGCGAGTTCGCCGACGGGGACGCACGGCTGGTCCAGGTCGCCGCCGACCGCATCGCCACGGTCTCCCAGGCGGGCGCTTCGCGGGCCGAGCGCATCGCGGCGACCGTGTTGCAACACAGCCTGCTCCCCGGCAGGTTGCCCGCGATCCCCGGCGTTTCGATGGACGGGCGCTACGTCGGCGGCGCGGACAACGGGGTGGGCGGTGACTGGTACGACGTCTTCCGGCTTCCGTCGGGGCGGGTCGGGATCGTCGTGGGTGACGTCGTCGGGCACGGTCTGTCGGCGGCCGTGGTCATGGGGCGGTTGCGCAGCGCGCTGCGGGCCTACGCGCTCGACGACGAGGACCCCGCACGCGTGCTGCACAAGCTCGACCGCAAGGTCACCCACTTCGAGCCCGACGCCATGGCCACCGTGTGCTACGCGGTCTACGACCCGGACGCGGCGCGACTCGAGTTCTCGCTCGCCGGGCACCTGGCACCGGTGATGGCTCGTCCCGGCGAGCGCGGCGAGGTCGTCGACGCCGCGGTCGACCCACCGGTCGGCGTCGCGGTGTCGAAGCGGCGGCGTCGCTCGACCGAGATCGACGTGCCGCCGGAGTCGGTGGTGTGCTTCTACACCGACGGGCTCATCGAACGCCGCCAGCAGCCGATCGACATCGGGCTGAAGGCCCTGTGCGAATCGGTCCTCTGCGCATCCGCGAGCGACGTCTGCGCTGCGGTGATGAACCAGCTGATGACCTCGGCGTCATCCGGTGACGACGTCACGCTGCTGGTCCTGAGCAGGTGACCACCACGGACTCGCGTGCGCACGGGATGACCGGCCGCACGTGGCTCAGATCGCGGTTCGGATGCGAGGTGGCCGCTCTTCCAACTGCTGGCCGGTCGTGCGCAGCGCGGTGTCCATGACCGATAACCTGCGGGAGCAGTTGAGCATGTTGACGCCGATGGCGGCGAGGTCCTCGGCGGTCGGGGCGAGCACCGTGGTGCTGATTCCGGCTTCCTCCAGCTGGGCGACCTCGGCGGTGAGTCGACTCGTCACCCTTCTGCGGAGGAGCCGTTCGGCGTGGGTGACCGGTGACAGCGGACGGTCGAGCGAGTTCGCGGCCATCGGCGCCACCACGACGGCGGTGTCCACGCCCTGGTCGAGGAGCAGGTCGGCGTTCGTGCTCGAGCCGACCGCGCCGTCGACGTAGCGCCGGTCCGCGATGGTCACCGGCGGGAACAACCCCGGTACCGAGCAGGAGGCGACGACGGCCTCGGCGAGGGACGGAGCGTCATCGGTTCCCGGGTGGAAGACCTCTCGCCGGCCGCTGTCGTAGTCGGTGGTGACCACGTTCAGAGGAGAACCAGCGCCTCGCGAGCCGGCGATGTGCTCCACGAGCTCATGAAGTGCGCCCAGCGAGCCGCGGCCGCACGGCGCCAGTGCGGTGCACCAGTGCAGGAGGGGCGCTCCGAGGGGGTTGGCCAGGCATCGCGCCAGCAACCTCGGTGAGCCCAGCCCGGGAAAGCTCAGCGGACTGCGCAGCAGCAAGGGGTTGGCGCAGTTGAACCCGTGTTCGGCCAGGATTCCTTCGTCAGGGCAGCGCTGGCTGGTGTCGAGGTCCTGGGCGCCGATGCCGCAGGCCAACATCGCGGAGAGCACCGCACCGGATGAAGTGCCCACGATCGCGTCACAGTCGCGAGGATCGCAGTGACCCGCGGTTTCCAGAGCGCGCAACGCGCCTATGCTCCAACACGCTCCCAACACCCCTCCGGCTCCTAGCACGAGCCCGATACCGGGTGCGGAATTCGTGGGAGTGGACTTCGCATCGCCTCGCGTGAGCATGGGAGCCTCCGTAAGGTCGGTACGGGTCGCCTCGTCCTCCTGGGACCCCACAGCGGATTTCGCGTGGAGCGTCCCGTCCTCCCGCACCGGTTACCCGAGATCGACCCGATCAACCCGTGCACCGTTCCAGTCCGAGGGTCGTGGACGGCCTTTCGGCGACGATTCCCCAGGTGTGCCCAGCGCCCGGGGCGTTTGGGGATCTGCCGCTGGTGGGCAACCTCGAAGTGCGCGTCTGCGCGACGACCTGCACATGACCGAAGGGATCGGTGCGCGCCATGGCACGAACGCACGAGGGCGATCTCGTCGCCGTCCTGACCGATGACCACCGGGCAGTGGACTCGGCGTTCGAGAAGTACGAGAACGGTGGTCTTTCCGAGAAGCAGCGCCGTGACCTCGTCGATCACATCATCACCGAGCTGGTTCGGCATTCGGTCGCCGAGGAGCAGTACCTCTACCCGGCCGCGCGCACGCACCTGCCGGGCGGCGATGAGTTGGCCGACCACGAGATCGAGGAGCACGCCGAGGCCGAGAAACTCATGAAGGAGCTCGAGCGGCTGGAGGTCTCGGACGCGAACTTCGACCAGAAGGTCTTCAAGCTCGCCCGAGACATCCGCCACCACGTCGAAGAGGAGGAGCGCGGCTTGTTCCCCCGTCTTCAAGCGGCGTGCACGGTGCAGGAGCTCCAAGACCTGGGGGGCAAGATTCTCGAGGCGAAGGAGCGTGCCCCCACGCGCCCTCACCCCTCGGCGCCGGACACGCCGCCGGTGAACATGCTTCTCGACCCGGGGGCCGGCATGATCGATCGGCTGCGGGACGCGCTGTCCGGACGGCAGCGATGAGGACGTCCGGACGCTCGCGCTCGCCCAGCTGACCGCGTCCTGGAGCTCACCGCTCCGGGAGCTCGCCCGGTGGGATGTCCGCCGGCAGGTGGTGGGTCGCCTTGCCCCGGGATTCCTCGGTTGCTTCCGTTTCCTCCGCCTCCGGCCTGACCTGGTCACCGGTTCCCTCGTCGTAGGACGTGTCGTCGTCCGATCCGGCGGTGGGGTTCTGCGTCGTCGGCTCACCTTCTGCCGGGGTCTGCTCATGTTCACGTGCACCGCGGTCCATGATCGCCTCCCAAGACGTCCTTTCCCGAACGCCGTCGAGCTACCCGGTGCGGAGAGGGCTGCAAACCCCCGTCCGAGATCGGCCCGACCGGCACCCTCTCGCGCCGACCGCTCCTGCCGGCACCGGGTTGCGGTGACGGTTCTCGCGGGTAGCCCCCGGTGGAAGGGGTCGATCAGCGCGCTGAGCGCGAGGGGGTCGATCGTGGCTCCACCCTCGACGGGAGGAAGGTGGGTCCGGGAGTGCGAAACGCAGCGCGGTCGCAGGTCGTCGTGATCACGGGCGCGACCGGTGGTGTGGGGCGTGCGGTGGTCCGCGAATACGCTCGGCGCGCTCGAGGCGTGGCCTTGCTGGCCCGGGGCCGGGCAGGTTTGGAGGCCACCGCGAAGGAGGCCCGGACCGCCGGGTGCGAAGCGTTGCCGCTGGAGGTCGACGTCGCCGATGAGGAGCAGGTCAGCGACGCCGCCGACGAGGTCGAGGAACGCCTGGGCCCGATCGACGTCTGGGTGAACGCGGCGTTCACCTCGGTGTTCGCGCCGTTCTCGCAGATCGCTCCGGAGGAGTTCCGTCGTGTCGTGGAGGTGGACCTCCTCGGATTCGTCCACGGGACGAACGCAGCGCTGGAGCGGATGCGTCCGCGCGATCGAGGAACGATCGTGCAGGTGGGTTCGGCGTTGGCGTACCGGGGAGTCCCGTTGCAGTCGGCCTACTGCGCTTCCAAGCACGCCGTTCAAGGTTTCCACGAATCGCTGCGGTGCGAGCTGCTGCACGACCGCAGTGGTGTTCGGGTGACGATGGTGCAGCTTCCCGCCGTGAACACGCCGCAGTTCTCGTGGGTGCTGTCCCGGTTGCCGAAGCATCCCCAGCCGCTGCCGCCGATCTTCCAGCCGGAGGTGGCGGCCCGGGCCGTGGTGCACGCGGCCGATCACCCTCGTCGTCGTGAGCACTGGTGCGGGGGCAGCACGGTGGGCACCTTGATCGCCAACGCCGTCGCGCCGGGCGTTGTGGACCGCTACCTCGCGCGCTACGGATATGCGGCCCAGCAGGCTGACGTGTTCTCCGATCCCGGCCGGCCCGCGAACTTGTGGGCGCCCGCCGACGGCGCTTCGGGCCGGGACTACGGGGCTCGAGGCGTGTTCGACGAGAGGTCGAGGAATCGCAGTTGGCAGCTGTGGGCGTCGCAACGTCACGGTTCCCTGGCTGTCGCGGTGGTCGGTGGGGCCGCGTTGGCGGCTGCCGCGGTGTCGCGGCGACGCCGGCTCTGACGCTCCGTGGCGAAGTGCGCGGTACCGAGGCCGCTCCACGGGCGTGCGGAGGGGGGCCCTCAGCGGCTCACGGGCTCGTCCGGTTGCTGTGGAAGAGGAATCTCTCTCCGTGGGCGAGGTAGTGGAACTCGGTTCCGACCTGCGCTCGGGACGCCGCCCCGCGGAAGTCGTCGAGGCCGGACCGGAAGACCGAGAAGTCGTTGTAGTGAATGGGAATCGCCGTGGAGGGGCCGATGATCTCGACCGCGCGCACCGCCTGTTCCCCGGTCATGGTGACGACGGTTCCCAGCAGCGTGGTGCCGCCGGCGTGGATGAGCGCGAGGTCGATGTCGGGGAACCAGCGCGGGATGTCGTGCAGCCGGTCGTGGAGCAAGGTGTCACCGCTGATGTACAGGCGGAACTGGTGCTGCCCGCCGGTGCTGAAGTCGAAGATGCTGCCCATCACCGGCGGAAGCAGGTGCGCGACGTGATCGGGGGCGTGCTTGCCCGGCATCGACGTCACCCTGAGCCGGGCGTCACCGCGCACGACGTCCTGCGACTCCCAGGTGTCGAGCGGATGCCCGCGGGAGAAGCCCTGTTCCCGGAGCAAGGGGACCGCGTGGTGGTTGGTGATGATGGGGAGGTCCTTGTCGAGTTCCTGGGCCGCGACGTCGTCGAAGTGGTCGCCGTGGTGGTGGGAGAGCACGACGAGGTCGATCGGGGGCAGATCGGCGATCTGGCAGGCGGGTTCGACCTCCCGGCGAGCGTAGGCGCCGTGGCCGAGGTGCACGTGGTCGCCCGCGTGCAGGAAGGCGGGGTCGGTGAGGATCGAGAATCCGTTGTAGCGGATCACCGTCGTGGCGTTGCCGACGAAGTAGACCTCGCCTTCGCCGGTGGCCGCCTGGTCGGTGCTCGGCAGTTCGATGGTCATGCGTCCTCCACAGCGTCTGTGCGCCGCGGGTACCCGAGCTCCGCCGAGGTGAACCCGCGGTGCGGGCGGTGCACTTCGCTCATCCCCCGGAAGAAGTCCCCAGTGGACCAGACCGGTGGTCGGGAAACCGGTGCCGGGCCCGGAACGCTGACGCCCGGACGTCGCAGCAGGGGGGACGATGACCAGGACGGGCGCGTCCGCGGTGTCAGGCCGGCCGGTGTCCGCGCGCGCCGAACACCTGCGTGGCCACCTCGTGGTGGAGGTCCTCGAGCTCGGTGAGCTGCTGCTGGGCGCGATCGAGCAGCGTGCGCAGGTGTTCCGCGTTGAGGCCTGGTTGCCGTTCGGCGGCCGCGAGGAGGGTGCGCCAACCGCGAGCCTTGCCCTGCACCGCCAAGTGGAGGGCTTCGACCTCGATCAACGCGCTCAGCGGGGAGCGCCGGAACACTCCGGCGTTCAGCTTGAAACGGCCCGCCTTCTCACCCAGCCACGCCGCGAACACCTTGTGATGCGCGGTTTTCACCCCGAGCGCGGCCATGATCTCCCGCAGGCTTCGGCGATCTGCGCGGACTTCCTCGGTCAGCGCCCTGATGCGCGCCGAGATGCCGGGCGTTCGTCCCCGATTGGCACGCGCGGCGCGAGCGGCCAGCTCCACGCCACCGGTGGCTCCGGCGAGGTGGTCGTTGAGGTAGATCGCCAGCAGCTTCTGCTGCGAGACGTTCGCCGTAGGTGCGTCCATGATTTCGGGTTGCCGTGGTCGGTGGGCCTCAAACACCTCGGAGGTCCAGCGAGCTGCCGCGCGGGCAATATCAGGTTTCTAAGCACCCACGTCCTGAGCGAGGAGGTCACCGCCGCCGGCCGTGATCGCGGGGACCGTGCGCGGCACGGTCCCCGCGTCGGGCTCAGGCCAGCGGCCCGACGACGTTCTCGGCGGCGGCGACCAGTTCGCCGGTGCGGCACAGCTCGACCGCGGCCTCGATCTCCGGCGCGAGGTGGCGGTCGGTGCCGGGACCGGGAACCTCGCGGCGGATGCGGTCGCGCACGGCCGCCGTCGCCGGGGAGGGGCTCAGGGGTTCCCGCATGTCCAGCGCTCGTGCCGCGGTCAGCGCCTCGATCGCCAGGACGCGCGTGAGTCCGTCCACCGCGCGGCGGAGCTTGCGTGCCGCGGACCAGCCCATGGAGACGTGATCCTCCTGCATCGCCGACGAGGGGATCGAGTCGGAGCTCGCCGGTACCGCCAGCCGCTTGAGCTCCGAGACGATGGCCGCCTGGGTGTACTGGGCGATCATGTGGCCGCTGTCCACGCCCGGGTCGTCGGCCAGGAAGGCGGTCAGGCCGTGGTTGCGGGCGGGGTCCAGGAACCGGTCGGTGCGCCGTTCGCTGATGCTGGCCAGGTCGGCCGTGACGATGGCGAGGAAGTCCAGCACGTAGGCCACCGGCGCGCCGTGGAAGTTGCCGTTGGACTCGACGCGGCCGTCGGTGGTGACCACGGGGTTGTCGATCGCGCTGGCGAGTTCGGTGTCCGCGACCGCCTCGGCGTGGGCGAGGGTGTCGCGGGCGCCTCCTGCCACCTGGGGCGCGCAGCGCAGCGAGTAGGCGTCCTGCACGCGGGTGCAGTCTGGGCCGGCGTGGCTGGCCACGATGCCGGAACCCGCCAGCAGCAGCCGCATGTTGGCCGCCGCGCTGGCCTGGCCTCGGTGCGGGCGCAGCGCTTGCAGGTCGGCGGCGAAGACCCGGTCGGTGCCCAGCTGCGCTTCCACGCTCATCGCGGCGGTGATGTCGGCGAGCCGGAGCAGGTCGCGCAGGTCGCGGCAGGCCAGCACGAGCTGGCCGAGCATGCCGTCGGTGCCGTTGATCAGCGCGAGCCCCTCCTTCTCGGCGAGTTCGACCGGGGCGAGGTTCGCCGCTGCGAGGGCCTCGGCCGCCGGCATCGACCGGCCCTCGGCGTCGCGGACCGTCCCCTCGCCCATCAGGGCCAGCGCGACGTGCGCGAGCGGGGCGAGGTCCCCGGAGCAGCCGAGGCTGCCGTACTCGTGGACGACCGGGGTGATCCCGGCGGACAGCAGCGCGGCGTAGGCGGTGGCGACCTCCGGGCGGACGCCGGTGCGGCCGGTGGCCAATGTGGACAGTCGCAGCAGCATCAGTGCGCGGATGACCTCGCGCTCCACCTCCGCCCCGGTCCCGGCGGCGTGCGAGCGCACGAGGCTCTTCTGCAGCTGCTGCCGGAGTTCGTTCGGGATGTGCCGGGTCGCCAGCGCGCCGAAACCGGTGGAGACGCCGTAGACGGGTTTGGGTTCCTCGGCCAGGCTCTCGATCCGAACGCGGCTGGCCGCGATCGCTGTCAGCGCGTCGTCGGTGAGCTCCACCGCTGCGCCGTCGCGCGCGACGCGCACCACGTCGGCCGCGCCGACCGCGCCCACGCCCACCTGGACGGGCGAAGTGGTGTTCTCGGGAGCGGTTTCGGTCGTCTTCCGCGCAGTCATGCGCGCACCTTCTTCCTCAGGATTGGTTCCTCGGCGCCACGGGTGCCGAGGCAGGGTGGAGTCCCGCCGCGCGCGGGGTGCGCGCGGCGGTGGCGGGAGGGGATTTCCCGTCCGCGGGGACGGGCGTCGTTCAGCGGGTGCTGGGGGAGCTCAGCTGTTCGGCGTCCAGCGCGGCGTCCTCGTCGTTGCGGACGCGGAGCCAGTGCAGGAGCGAGAGCAGCGCGATCCACGTCGCGCCGACGTAGAGCGCGATGCGGGTGTCCGACGAGAAGGCCAGCACGATGAACACGAACACCAGGAAGGCGATCGTGATCAGCTGGCCGTGCGGCCAGAGCGGAGCGGGGAAGCGCAGCGCGGCCGCCCGTTCGGGGCTCATCGCCCGGCGCGCCCGGTACTGGGAGAGCGCGATCATCAGCCAGACCCACACGGTCGCGAACGTGGCGATCGAGGCGATGATCTCGAAGACGTTCTCCGGGATGACGTAGTTGAGCACCACGCCGACCAGCAGGGCGCCGGTCATGATGACCACGGTCATCCAGGGCACGCCGTTGCGCGAGACCTGCCGCATGATCGCCGGTGCCTGCCCGCGCTGGGCCATGCCGTAGAGCATCCGGCCCGCTCCGAAGATGTCGCTGTTGATCGCCGACAGCGCGGCCGTGATCACGACGACGTTGAGAACGCCTGCCGCCGAGCTCAGCCCCAGGTTCTCGAAGATCTGCACGAAGGGGCTGCCGGACGAACCGATCGTCTGCCAGGGGGCGATCGACATGATCACCGCGAGGGTCAGCACGTAGAACAGCAGGACCCGGACCGGAACGGTGTTGATCGCGCGGGGGATCGTCTTGTGCGGGTCCGCGGCCTCACCGGCGCTGACGCCGATGATCTCGGTGCCGCCGAAGGCGAACATCACGACCGCGAACGAGAGCACGAAGCCCTCGAAGCCCATCGGGAAGAACCCGCCGTTCGACCACAGGTTGCTCACGCCCGCGCTGTGGTCGCCGCTGAAGCCGAAGACCAGCACGGCGGTGCCGCCGAGGATCATCGCGATGATCGCGCCGACCTTGGCGAGGCTGAACCAGAACTCGAGCTCCCCGAACACCTTGACGGTGAGCAGGTTGGCCGCGCCGATGATGAACAGGGTCGCCAGCACCCAGATCCACCTGGGCACGTCGGGGAACCAGAACCCCATGTAGACGCCCAGCGCGGTGACGTCCGCGATGCAGACGATGATCATCTCGAAGGCGTAGGTCCATCCCGTCAAGAACCCGGGCAGGCGACCGAGGTGCCTGCTCGCGTACTCGCCGAACGAACCGGGCACCGGGTCGTCGACGGCCATCTCGCCGAGCGCGCGCAGCACCATGAACACCGCCGCGCCGCCGATCAGGTAGGCCAGCAGCACTGACGGTCCCGCTTGGCCGATGGCTCCCGACGATCCGTAGAACAGCCCGGTGCCGATGGCCGAGCCGAGCGCGATGAAGCGGATGTGCCGTGCGTTGAGACCTCGACTCAGCGCCGCCGTGCGTTCTTTCACCATGTCCTCCCTCGGGAACGACATTGTTCCCCTAGCTGGCGGCTGGATGTGGGTGGGCATCCGGAGCGTCCATCGGCTTGTGCCGTGCAACACGCTCACGAACGACCGCGATAGGTATAGTGCTGTATATACATTTGCGTCAAGGGGTGGAGGCAGATCCGTGGGAACGGAATCGAGCACCTCGCCGGCGGTCGGCCGTGCGCTGGACATCCTGGTCCGACTCGCCCAGCGGCCCGGGCCCGTGCGCGCATCGGCGCTGGTCCGCGACCTCGGGCTGCCGCGCTCGTCGGTGTACCACATCCTGTCGGTCCTGGAAGATCGCGGTTTCGTCGTCTACGTGCCCAGCGAGAAGGCCTACGGCCTCGGGGTGTCGTCGTTCGAGATCGGATCGGCCTACCTGCGGCAGGAACCGCTGGAACGACTCGCCCAGCCGATCTTGGAGCGCCTGGCCCGCAGCCTCGGCCAGACGGTGCACCTCGGGATCCTGCACGGGACCGAGACCGTGTACCTGCTCAAGGAACGACCCGCGTCGGGTCCGTCCGCGGACGTCGCGCTCATCACCGACGTCGGAGTCCGGTTGCCCTCGCACCTGACCGCCAACGGCCGGGCGCTGCTGGCCGGCACCTCCGACGCGCAGCTGGCGGCCCTGTTCTCCCGCCCAGGTGCCTTCGTCACCCGCACCGGCAGCGGCCCGCGCTCCCTGCGCGACCTGCACCGGATCCTCGACCGGGACCGCCGTCGCGGCTGGTCGGAGGAGGTCGAGCTCGTTTCGGAGGGCCTGCGGTCGGTCGGAGCGGCAGCCCACGACCACGAGGGCAGGCCGGTGGCGGCGCTGAGCACGACCTGGTCCCGGCGTTGCGGTGACCGCGACCCGCGCGAGGTCGGCGAAGTCCTCCGCCGAGGAGCGGCGAAGCTCACGGTGAGCCTGCACGGGCGCGCGCCGACGGCCTGAAGCCCTGCGGCTCACAAGGAGTCGAAGGTGCCTTCCAAGCGGAAGCGAGATCCGGGGTGCAGCAGACGAGCCGCGCTGACGAGCTGTCCCTCCGACCACGTTCGGCGGTGGATCAGCAGGCACGGCTCCGCCGCATCGATGCCGAGCGAGGCGCAATCCTCAGCGGTGCCCAGCACCGCCTCGACGATGTGCTCTCCCTTGCCCAGCGGAGCGATCCGGGAGAGGTAGTCGTTGGGCGTGCGCTCGGTGAAGTCCTGCTGCAGGTACTCCGGGGCGAGGTCGGGGTGGACGTGGCGGTCCTCGAGCTGGATGGCGCTGTCGTCTTCGAAGTGGACCACGCGCGAGTGGTAGATCGGGCTGCCCTCGGGGATGCCGAACATCCGGTGCGCGCGCCGGTCCGCGGGCTCCTCCCGCACGAACACGACGTCCGTGCGGTGCCGGCGCCCGCGCCTGCTGACCTCCTCGGCGATGTTGCGCACCCCGTAGAGGGCCGAGCTGCTCCTGCGCTCGGCCACGAAGGTCCCCACACCGGGCATCCGCACGAGGAGCCCGTCCGAGCTCAGCTCGCGCAGCGCCCGGTTGATCGTCATGCGCGACAACCCCAGCGAGTCGACGAGCTGGTTCTCCGAGGGCAGCAGCTCGCCCTCGGGCCACCTGCCAGTGCCGATCTGCTCGGTGATCACGTTCTTCAGGCGGCGGTAGGCGGGCGCCGATTCGCGACGGCTCGCTCCGAACAGCGCGGCGACGTCCTGCGCGTCGATGGCCACGCCGATCACCGTCCCGTCCGTCGATCTCCGCCGAAAGCAGACGACCAGTTTATCCGGTGTGGACCACTCGTCGTGCGAGGCCAGTCGGGACCGGTCTCGGATCCGAGAATGTCGCCTCCCGGCCTTGGCCGTCGATCAGACGCCGGGTTTGCATGACCTCGTCACCAGTTCGCTTCGACTTCGGAGTTCCCCATGACCAGCGATCACACGGCCGAAGGCGCCCGGCCCGTCAGCGCTCCGCGCGGCACGACCCCCAGCTGCCGCGGGTGGCAGCAGGAGGGAGCGCTGCGGATGTTGATGAACAACCTCGATCCCGAGGTGGCCGAGAACCCGGACGCCCTCGTCGTCTACGGCGGTACCGGCAAGGCGGCGCGCAGCTGGGCGGCCTTCGACGCGATCGTCGAGTCGCTGCGAACGCTGGCCGACGACGAAACCCTCCTGGTGCAGTCCGGCAAGCCGGTGGGCGTGCTGCGCACGCACGAGTGGGCCCCGCGCGTGCTGATCGCGAACTCGAACCTGGTGGGCGACTGGGCCAACTGGGAGGAGTTCCGCCGGCTGGAGGCCGAGGGCCTGATGATGTACGGGCAGATGACCGCGGGCTCCTGGATCTACATCGGCAGCCAGGGAATCCTGCAGGGCACCTACGAAACCTTCGGCGCGGTCGCGCGAAAGAGGTTCGGGGGGACCCTGGCGGGCACGATCACGCTGACCGCGGGCCTCGGCGGCATGGGCGGGGCGCAGCCGCTGGCCGTGACGATGAACGACGGCGTGGCGATCTGCGTGGACTGCGATCCTCAGCGCATCCAGCGCCGCATCGACCACCGCTACCTCGACGTCGAGGCCGCCGACGTCGATCAGGCCGTGGAACTCGCCCGCCGCGCCCGCGACGCGCGCGAGCCGCTGTCGATCGGCCTGCGCGGCAACGCTGCGGAGGTCTTCCCGCAGCTGCTGGCCATGGACGTGCCCATCGACATCGTCACCGATCAGACCTCGGCCCACGACCCGCTGTCCTACCTGCCGCTGGGCGTCGAGCTCGACAGCTGGCAGGCGGAGGCGCAGCGGGACCCCGCCGGTTTCACCGAACGCGCCCGCACCAGCATGGCCCGGCACGTGGAGGCGATGGTCGGATTCCTGGATCGGGGCGCGGAGGTCTTCGACTACGGCAACTCGATCCGCGACGAGGCCCGCAAGGCCGGGTACGCCCGCGCTTTCGACTTCCCGGGATTCGTGCCCGCCCACATCCGCCCCCTCTTCGAGGAGGGGCTCGGACCGTTCCGGTGGGCCGCGCTCTCCGGCGACCCGGCCGACATCGCCGCCACCGACAAGGCGATCCTGGAGCTGTTCCCGGACAACGACCACCTGCGCCGGTGGATCACGTTGGCAGGTGAGCGCGTTCAGTTCGAGGGGCTGCCCGCGCGGATCTGCTGGCTGGGTTACGGCGAACGTCACCTCGCCGGGCTGAAGTTTAACGAGATGGTCGCCTCCGGGGAGCTGTCGGCACCCGTCGCCATCGGCCGCGACCACCTCGACTCGGGCTCCGTCGCCTCGCCGTACCGCGAAACCGAGGCGATGGCCGACGGATCCGACGCGATCGCCGACTGGCCGCTGCTCAACGCGCTGGTCAACACCTCCTCCGGTGCGTCGTGGGTGTCGCTGCACCACGGCGGTGGTGTCGGCATGGGGCGTTCCATGCACGCCGGGCAGGTCTGCATCGCCGACGGAACGGATCTCGCCGCGCAGAAGCTCGCCCGCGTGCTGACCAACGACCCGGCCATGGGGGTGCTGCGCCACACCGACGCCGGTTACGAGCGCGCGGCCTCGGTCGCGAGGGACCGCGGGATCCACATCCCGACGCTGAGCAGCTGATCGAACTCGGGTGCCCGGGCGGCACTGGCACGAGCCCCGCCCGGGCGCCCGGACCACTGACGGTGAAAGGAGATTCGGCCATGCGTGGCACCGCGAGCAGGTCGTTGCCGGGGTGGGCCGGTCGCGACGACGGTCCCGGCGACGAGCACCTCCGCTGGCACCACGTCGTGCAGCGGTGGGACGACACCGCGGAACCGGGGGCCTGTGCCTTCGTGGGCTTCCGCAGCGACGAGGGCGTTCGCCGCAACAAGGGACGTCGGGGCGCCGCGCAGGGTCCCGACGCGCTGCGCCGCGCTCTCGCCTCGATGGCGCTGCCGTCCCCGCAGCGCGTCTTCGACGCCGGCGACGTCGAGGTCACCGCAGGCGATCTGGAGTCGGGCCAGCGCGAACTCGGGCGCGTGGTGACCGGTCTGCTCGACGCCGGCCAGCTCCCGGTGGTCCTCGGCGGCGGGCACGAGGTGGCCTTCGGCAGCTACCTGGGCCTGGTGAACTCGGAGCCGGTGGTGCGAGGCGCCCGCATCGGCGTGCTCAACCTCGACGCGCACTTCGACCTGCGCGCCGATCCGATTCCGAGCTCGGGCACCCCGTTCCGGCAGATGGCAGAACGAGAACGCGCCAGGGGAGCGGACTTCCGCTACGCGGTGCTGGGGATCAGCCAGCCGAGCAACACGGCCGAACTGTTCGCCACCGCCGACTCGCTGGGGGTCCGCTACCTCACCGACGACCGTTGCGGCGTGTTCGACCGGCCGCTGGTGGACGGCTTCCTGGACGAGTTTCTCGACCGCTGCGACCTGGTCCACCTCACCATCGACCTGGACGTCCTCCCGGCTGCCGCGGCACCGGGGGTGAGCGCACCGGCCGCGTTCGGGGTGCCCGTGGAGACCGTCGAGCACGCCTGCCGCAGGGTCGCGGCCAGCGGCAAGCTCGCGCTGTGCGACGTCGCCGAGCTCAACCCGGACCTGGACATCGATTCCCGCACCGCTCGCACGGCCGCACGCCTCGTGCACCGCGTCCTCACCGAGCCGACCCGGAACGGAGAACCACGATGACCGTCGTGGAACCGGATGAATCCGGCGATCCCGCGCCGAGAGGCGCTGTCATCGGAGGCGACCGCCGATCCGCCGCCGACGACGTCCTGGACGCCTTCGAGCGCGTGCTCGAAGAGGACGGCCCCACGATCCACCGCGGCCTGGACTAGAGACTGCTTATGGATTGCTTTGCGCTGGAGAGCCATGACGGAGGCGTCATCACGTCGGGCAGGTACCCGTTGGTCACCTCTTGATGCCGACGGCGGCCCAGATCTTGGTCCGCTCGGGTTCGGCGAGGGATTCGTGGGGTTCTGAGCGCCACTCCGAGCAGTACACGGCTCCGGGTTCGACGATGTCGAATCCGGTGAACAGCTCGGAGGCCTGGGAACGTGGCCGGTAGGTGACCGGGACGCTCGTTTCGTCGAAGATCGCTTCGACCTCGCGCATCTGCTCCGGCAGGTCCTCGTCGGTGAGGTGGCTGATGGCGAGCGCGCTTCCGGGGGCGAGCGCTCGGCGGTACCGGGCGAGCAGGTCGGTGACGTCATCGCCGACCCAGTGCAGCACCGCGGCCATCATCAACCCGACCGGCTGCGAGAAGTCGAGCAGTTCCGTCGTCTCCGGTGCGTTGAGCACGGCTTCGGGATCGCGCAGGTCCTCCTGGATGATCGCCGTGTTGGGCTGGTCCTGGAGCAGGCGCCGGGTGTGCGCGGCGGCGATCGGTTCGTTGTCCACGTAGACCACGCGGGCGTCGGGGTTCATCTCGTGCGCGGCGTCGTGGACGTTGCCCACGGTCGGGACGCCCGAACCGAGGTCGAGGAACTGGGTGATGCCGCGTTCCAGGCAGAAGCGCACGGCACGACGGAGGAAAGCGCGGTTGGAGCGCACGACGGTCCGCGAGTCGGGATCGACCTCGAGCAGCTTGTGGAAAGCCTCCCGGTCGGAGGCGAAGTTGTGGTCGCCGCCGAGCCCGTAGTCGTAGATGCGGGCCGGGTTCGGCAGCGAGGTGTCGACCTCGTGCTTCGAGAGCCCGATGTCGTCACGGGTTCCGCCCGCCTCGGCGGACGCATCGAAGTGCTCGCCGAACTGGCGCTCCGGCATTCGTTCCCCCTAGAAGATCGCGATCGCGGTCAGCGATCCTACGCAACCAGGCACACTGCCCGGGAGTGCTCCATAAGGGTGATGGTCCGCCGGTTTCGCTGCAATGCCTCGCCCGTGGACGAGGCAGGGGACCGCTCGCCTTCACGCGTGACGCCCGCTTTCGGGCAGCGCTGCGATCTGCTGGGCGACGTCGACGAGATCGTGCCCGACGATGTCCGCTGGGATGAACACGTCGCCGTAGTGGCCTTCGTGACGGCCGGCCCAGCCGGTGGTGAGTCCGGCTCGTTTCGCTCCGTGGCAGTCGAACGCGTGCACGGCGACCAGGGCGACCTCGTGCGGGGCTTGGCCGATCTCGTCGAGGGCGTGCTCGTAGACGCGGACGGGTGGCTTCCAGCTGTGGACGTCGGCCACGCTGATGACCTGGTCGATGTGGTGATCGAGCTCGTTGCGCTGGAGGAACCTGGCCGTGGTCTCGGCGGTGCCGTTGCTCAGGCAGATCATGGAGATGCCCGCGTCGGAGAGCGTGCGCATGGCGGGTTCGACGTCGGGGTGCGCGGGGAGGTCGTGGAACCCGGCCAGGACGTGGGCGACGGTGTCGTCGTCGATGTCGCCGCGGGCGAGGGTTCTCAGCGCGGCAGCGGCGACGGCGGGGAAGGGCTCGTAGTCACCGGCGAGGGTCAAGGCCATGCCGTCGCGCAGGAGCCGGTCGAACCAGCGCTCGAGCAGCTCGGGTGCGAGGCCCGCGTCCGCGAACCGGGGCCGCAGGGGCTCCAGGGACATCAGCGTCTCGACGACGTCGAACGCCACCGTGAGAGGTCGAGCGGGCATGGCATCTCCTGTCCCGTCAGAGCTGGTCGTCCTGTCATTCGGGTGGGTTGAGGCGGATTCCTGCGAGTTGGGTGGCTTGGGCGACGAGGCGGTCGCGGCTGTCCCAGACGAAGCAGGACTCGTCGACCCGGTTGTCGTCGATGAGCTGTGCTTTGTGCAGGATCCGCACCGGTCCCGGTGCGGGCAGCGCGCGGACGTAGGCGGTGAGCTCCAGGGTGGGGACCCAGCCGGTGATCGCGATGTTCATGGTGGCCGGTGGGAAGGAATCGACGGCGTAGAGCAGCGAGATCGGGTCGAAGTGCTCGCCGTCGGGGAGTCCGAGCCAGCCGCGCAGGACGCCGGAACCGTTCGGGGTGCCTCGGCTGAAACCGGAGTCGTCCGGGTGGATGCGCAGGTCGACCTGGTCCAGGATGGCCACGCCGCGGGCGCCGTTGACCGGCTCGCAGTCGTCCTGCGCGAAGGGCCCCGGTTCGGGCGTGCCGTCGGTCCACTGCGGAGTCGAGTCTTGCGCGAGGGTTCCGAGGGTGAACGTCGCTTCGACGCAGGGGTTCTCGTCCTGGCTCATGCGGGCGCGCACCTGGCTCGCGGAGCGGCCGGTTCGCAGCACTTCGGTAACGAGGTGGATCGGGCCGGGTTTGGGGGAGCTCAGGTAGTGGGCGCTCGCGGCGAGCACGTGCTGGTGCGTGGCCGACTGCGTTGCCGCGCGTCCCAACATGCCCAGCAGGTAGCCGCCGTTGGGTTTGCCGCCGATGGTCCACTCCGGATCGGCTTCGGCGGTGAACGCGCCCGGTGAGATCTCGTCGATGCGGCTGACGTCGGCGAAGGTGGTCCGCTTTGCGGTGGTCATGGTCGAATCCGTTCGCTGGGGGTGCGTGTCAGTTCGGCGTCGCGTCGTCCAGGATCGCCAGGGCGTTGCTGATGCCCTGGTCGAGGATCGCGTCGGAGAGGATCGGGTCGGCCATCGCGCGGGCGAGCTGCAGCGTCCCGAAGAGCGTGGCGAAGAGGCCGAGGACGCGTTCGCGTGCCGAGTGCGGGTCGTCCGGGGCGATGCGCGCGGCGATGTCGTCGGCGATGGTGACCAGGCCGTCGGTGTAGGCCCGCTTGACGGTGTCGTCGCAGCGACCGATCTCGTCGAGCAGCGCCGCGGACGGGCAGCCGCGCTCGGGCGCGTCGCGATGCCTGGGGGAGAGGTAGTCGCGGATGAACCGCTCGAGGCCGGCCCTGTCCGGGGCGCGCTCGTCGAGCATGGCCCGCTGCTCGGTCAGCTGCTCGGTGACGACGGTCGTGACGAGGTCGTCCTTGGACGTGAAGTGCTTGTAGAAGGCGCCGTTGGTCAGGCCCGCGTCCTTCATGAGCGTGGCGACGCCCGAGCCGTCGATGCCGTCCTGCTTGAACCGGCGGCCGGAGGTCTCGACGATCCTCCGCCGCGTGGCGTCCTTGTGCTCCTTGCCGTACCGCACCACTGCTCCTCACGTGCTGGTCCGCCACCGGCGGCCCGTGCTAGCTTAATTGGAGTACGGTCGTAATTCAATGATGTCGGCGCAGGAGGGCGTTGCGATGAAGGCGTTCGTCGTCGAGTCCTACGGTGCGGACGGATTGCGATCAGCCGACGTGCCGGAGCCGGTGCCGGGAGATCGAGACGTCCTCGTGCAGGTCCGGGCGGCTGGGATCAACCCGTTGGACAAGATGGTCCGCAACGGCGAGTTCAAGCAGCTGCTGCGCTACGAGCGGCCGTTCGTCCTCGGCCACGACGTCGCCGGTGTCGTGACCCAGGTGGGTGCCTCGGTCCGCCGGTTCGCGGTCGGCGACGAGGTCTGCGCCCGGCCTCGCGATCTTCGGATCGGCGCGTTCGCGGAGTTCATCGCGATGGACTCCGACGACGTGGCGCACAAACCCCGGTCGTTGTCGTTCGAGGAGGCCGCCGCGGTGCCGCTCGTGGCGCTGGCCGCGTGGCAGGCGCTCGTCGACGTCGCTCACGTCGAGGCCGGGCAGAAGGTCCTCGTGCACGCCGGGGCCGGGGGCTTGGGGTCGACCGCCATTCAGGTGGCCAAACACCTCGGCGCCCACGTCGCCACCACCGCGCGCGCCGAGAACGCCGAGGCGGTCCGGAAGCTCGGCGCCGACGAGGTGATCGACTACCGGACGACGGACTTCAGCGACGTGCTCGACGGTTACGACGTCGTGCTCGATTCGCTGGGCGGAACCAACCTGGAGAAGTCGCTGTCGGTGCTCAAGCCAGGAGGTCTGGCGATCAGCGTCGTCGGTCCGCCCGACCCGGCCTTCGCCGAGCAGCTGGGCCGATCCGTGCTCAAGCCGGTCCTGTCGCTGATGAGCCGCAAGATCCGCAAGCGGGCCAAGAGGCTCGGGGTGCGCTACTCGTTCTTCTTCATGCGCGCCAACGGGACTCAGCTGGCTGAGCTGGCCGGACTCTACGACAGCGGCGCGTTGCGGCCCGTGCTCGACCGGACCTTCCCCTTCGACGACCTCCCGGAAGCCATGGCGCACGTCGAGCTGGGACGCGCCAACGGCAAGGTCGTCGTGACCCTGGACTGACGCTGGAACTCGCACGGTGGGGAGCTGGAAGATGACCGAGATCGAAGGTGCCGTCGCACTCGTCACGGGTGGCAGCCGCGGCATCGGCAAGGCGCTCGTGGAGGAGCTGCTCGCACGCGGTGCGAGCAAGGTCTACGCCACGGCCCGTGATCCGAGGACCGTGAGCCCGGACGCCGTTCCGGTGGAGCTGGAGGTCACCGACCCCGACTCCGTCGCGGCTGCCGCCGAACTCGCCGGGACGTCACGATCCTGATCAACAACGCGGGCGGCTCCGTCGCCGTTCCCATGCTGGACTCCTCGATCGACGACATCCGGCGGGAGTTCGAGACGAACTTCTACGGCCCGCTCCTGGTCTCCCGCGCCTTCGCGCCGATCATCGAGCGCAACGGCGGCGGGCACGTCCTCAACGCGCACTCGGTGCTGTCCTGGCTGGGCAACGGCGGGTCCTACAGCGCTTCCAAGGCGGCCCTGTGGTCGCAGACCAACTCGCTGCGCCTGGAGCTGCACGGCCGCGGCATCGCCGTCACCGGCCTGCACATGGGGTACGTGGACACCGACATGGCCGCCGGGGTCGACGCCCCCAAGGTCAGCGCGGCCGAGGTCGCCCGGCTGGCGGTCGAGGGCATCCGGGCGGGAGCGCACGAGGTGCTCGCCGACGACATCTCGCGGCAGGTCAAGGCAGGGCTGTCCGCCGACCTGACCGCGCTGTACCCGCAGCTCGCCGGCTGACCTCCGGCCGCGCTGGTGTTGGCGGTGCAACGTTCAGGTGGGCGACACCGCTGGGCCAGGCGGTGATCAGGTCCGCGACACCGGACCTCCGCAGTATTCTCCCGTCCTTCCGGACAAAACTGACACGGACGAGGAGATCGACCTATGCTGCACCGGGTCGCGGCGGTGGCCGCAGCCGCGCTGCTCACGACGATGACGGTGACGACGGCGGTGACCGCGGCACCCGCGGAGCCGACCGCCACCGTCACCAACATCGCCCACCGCGGGGCGTCCGCGTACGCGCCGGAGAACACCCTCGACGCCGTCCGGCTGGGCGCCGAGATGCAGGCCGACCTCGTCGAGATCGACGTCCAGCAGACCAAGGACGAGCAGCTGGTCGTCATCCACGACACCACGCTGTCGCGCACCACCGACGTCGAGCAGAAGTTCCCCGACCGGGCGCCGTGGCGGGTCTCGGACTTCACGCTGGAGGAGATCCGCACGCTCGACGCGGGCTCCTGGAAGGACCCGCGCTACACCGGCGCCGTCGTGCCCACCTTCGCCGAGGTGCTCGACGAGCTGGAGCGCACTGCTTCCGGCCTGCTGCTGGAGGCCAAGGCGCCGGAGCTCTACCCGGGCATCGCCGAGCGCATCGCCGGTGAGCTGCAGCAGCGTCCTCAGTGGATGCAGCCCGACCCGCTGGCGCAGCACCTGGTGGTGCAGAGCTTCAACTGGGACTTCATCCGCCACTTCCACGGCCTGCTCCCGGCGGTCCAGGTGGGTGTCCTCGGTGCGCCGACCACCGACCAGCTCGCCGAGGTGGCCACCTACTCCAACCAGGTCAACCCGCACCACTCGGCCGCGACCCCGGAGTACGTCGCCGCTGTTCACGAGCACGGCATGCGCATCAACCCGTACACGGTCAACGACCCGACCCTGATGCGGGCGCTCATCGCCAACCGCGTCGACGGCATCATCAGCGACCGCCCGGACGTCCTCCGCGAAGAAATCCGCAACGCCCGCCCAGCAGCCTGACGACTGGCTTCGGCGAGGTGGCTGCATCGAGAGGTTCCGGAACACGGCGGTAAACAGGAACCCGACTACGGCGGTATTCCGGGCACCCACCCGGAATACCGCCGTATTCCGTTACCCGATTACCGCCGTATTCCGGGGACGGATTACTGCGGTAATCGTGGAACCCGGTGCGGGACGTCACGTCCGGGCCGATCGAGCGTCCTTCGGGTTGGTTCGGTCCGCGGGTGGTGACGACTGCGCCCCGGCCAGGTCTTCGCTGGCCGGGGTGTCGTCGTTGTGGTGGTGGGATGGATCAAGCGCCGTGCAGGCGGTCCCAGGGGCCGGTGATGGCGTAGAGGACGCCGGGGTTCTGGACGCTGGCGAAGAGGGTGTTGCCGTCGGGGGAGTAGACGGGGCCGCAGAACTCGCTGTACTCCGGCTCGGCCTCGGTTCCGGTGTTGATCTCGTTGCGGGCCAGCGGGTAGGTCTGGCCCTCGAAGGTCGCTCCGAACAGGTGCTGCTGCCCGTCGCCGTCCTCGGCGATGATCAGGCCGTTGCCGCGGGAGGAGACGGTGATGTTGTCGGGACCGTCGAAGTGGGCGCTGTCGTCCTGGTCGTACTCGAACCGCAGCTTGAGCTCGATGGTCTGGTTGCGCGGGTTGTAGAACCACACCTGACCGTCGTGCGGGGTGCCCGGGCTGTCCTCGAGCCGGGCGTAGCTGCAGACGAAGTAGGTGCCGCCGTCGCCCCACCAGGCGCCCTCGAGCTTGCGGCCCCGGGTGATCTGGTCGTCGGCGAACTGCTCGCGGATCGAGGTCGTGGCCGCGGCGCGGTCCGCAACGGCCACCCAGGTCACGCCGTAGGTGGTGCCGACCTCGGTCGCGCGGGACAGGTCGTCGACGTGCTGGCCGGACTTGTCGGCGGCCTTCATGGCTTCGAAGGTGCCGTCGTCGTCGCCGAGAGCGCGGAGCTTTCCGGGGCCCAGCGGGAGCGCGGAGGCCGGCGGGGTGAAGCGGTAGAACAGGCCGTTCGGGCCCGACGCGTCCTCGGTCTGGTAGATGTGCCCGGTGTTCGGGTCGACGACGGCCGCCTCGTGGGAGAACCGGCCGAGCGCCTTGATCGGCTTCGGGTTCAGGTTCGCCTCGCGGTTGTAGGGGTCGACCTCGAAGGTGTAGCCGTGGTCGAACTGCTGCCCGTCCTCACCGGCCTTGTCCTCGGTCTCCTCGCAGCTCAACCACGTGTTCCACGGGGTGCGGCCACCAGCGCAGTTGGTGGAGGTGCCTGCCAGGGCGACGTGCTCGCTGATGCGGTTGCCCTCGGCGTCGACCTCGACGACGGTGCAGCCGCCGGGGGAGACCGGGTCGTAGGTGAGCCCGTCGAGCCGGGGCACCGGGAACTCGGGGTTCTGGCTGACCTTGATCTCGTGGTTGTACACGATCACGCTGCCGCCGTCGGGACGGAGGAAGGCGGCCATGCCGTCGTGCTTCTGCGGCGTCGCTTCGCCGGATTCGAGCTTCGTCCTGCCGGCTTCGGTGACGATCTTGTAGCTGAAACCGGCGGGAAGCGACAGCAGTCCCGCGGGATCGGGCACCAGCGGACCGTAACCGGCGGCGGCCCGGCCGTTCTCGGCGGCGGCCGGCGCGGCGGCGGTCACTGCTCCGACGTTGCCGACGAGGGCGATCCCGATGCCGCCCAGCAGTGAGCGGTTGACGAACTGCCTGCGAGAGAGATCCATGTGCGACTCCACGTGAGAACGATCGAAACAGCTCACCAGCCTCGTCAGTCGGGACGTACGTTCGATGAACCCGGTGAAGCGAAAGGCCGTCGACGCCGCGAATTCGATGCCGGACCACCGCGCCGGGAGATCACAAGTGGACGCCCGAAGTCCGGTTGGCCTGCACCGGAAGTGGGTCGGCTCACCTGGCGTCCGCACCTCGCCCGAGTCGTCTCGGCCCGCGTATTGACATGAACGTCAACGTCAACGAGTGTGGGTCGGGATCACGCGCTGTCACTCGTTCAGGAGGGGCTGCTTTGACATCCGCATCGACGTGCGATGACCCCAAAGCCGTTCCCGAACAAGGCTTGTCAACGCCCTGATGTCCGCTTCCCGGACGCGCGCCGAAGGTCGGCACCGAGGTCACGACAATGGAGTCGTGACGACGAGTGATGCCCAGGAGCGCGCGCGGGCCAATCGCCGGGAGACGTCGGGACCTCGGCGGGAGGAGCTGCTCGCTGCTGCCGCCGCCTGCTTCGACGACCTCGGCTACGCGGCGACCACGGTCGAGCTGATCGCGGCCCGGGCGCAGACCTCGCGCCCGACGTTCTACGCCTACTTGCGATCCAAGGACGAGGCGTTCCTCGCGGTCACCGAGCAGGTCTGCGCCCAGCTCGAATCCACCCAGCAGCTGGACGGGATCGAGTCCCTCCCCGCGGTCACGGTGCTGCGGTCGACCACTCGCGCCTTCGCGGAGGCGATCTTCGCCAACGGGTCGCTCGTGGCGCAGATCGACAGCCGCGCCGGGGTCGACCCCGACGTGGACGCGCTGTGGAGCACGCTGCGGCGTCGGCTGGAGCGGCGCTTCACCAACTACCTGTCCGGGCTCGACCCGGCCACGATCGATCCGTGCGTGCCGCCCCAGCAGCTGGTGTCGATGCTGAGCGATTCGATCGTCCGCGGCGCCGCCCGCCTCGGTCGCGCTCCCGACGAGGACCGCGAGCAGTTCATCAACGATCACATCCGGCTCACCGAGCGCGCCGTCGGCGTCGTCGCCGACTCGCGGCCCGCACCTTAGGAGGCCCGAATGCCGTCGTCCCGCCGTGAAGAGGCCCTGGCCGAGGTCCGCCGCCTGCAGGCGGCCCACTGGCCGGATCAGGTGCCGGGCACCGTCGTGCACCCCGTCGAGGTGCCCGGTCTGCCCGAACACCTCCGGCACTGGGCCCAGACCCGCCCGGACACCGTCGCGATCTCGTTCTACGGCCGCGACATCACCTACGCCGAGTACGACGAGCTGAGCGATCGTTTCGCCGGCTGGCTCGGCGAACGCGGTGTGGCGCCGGGAGATCGGGTCGGCGTGTTCCTGAGCAACTGCCCCCAGTTCCTCATCGCGATGGTGGGCGTTCTCAAGGCGGGCGCGGTGCACGTGCCGATCAACCCCATGTTCCGGGGCCACGAGCTGCGGTACGAGCTGGAGGACGCCGGGGTGACGGTGCTCCTGGCGCAGGACTCGTTCGCCGACCTCGTCGAATCGGTGCGCGCCGACGCGCCCGTGCGGCACGTGGCCTACACCGGCCTCGCCGACCTGCTCACCGCCGAACCCGACGTGCCGGTGCCGTTCGAGCTCACCGCCGAGCGCTCGGACTGGGCCGAGATCAGCGCCTCGGCGCCCGCTGAGCTGCGGCCGACCGACCCCGATGCGCTGGCGGCGCTCAACTACACCGGCGGGACGACCGGGTTGCCGAAGGGCTGCGAGCACACCCAGCGCCACATGGTCTACACGGCGGCGACGGCCAGCGTGGCCGGCGGGACGCAGGTGGGTGATCCCGGTGTCGTGTCGTTGAACTTCCTGCCCGTGTTCTGGATCGCCGGCGAGGACTTCGGCGTCCTCAAGCCGCTGGTGAACGGCCAGCAGGTGGTCCTGATGACGCGTTGGGACCCGGCCGCAGCCGTCGCCCTCGTCGAGCGGCACGGCGTGACCGACCTGGTCGCCACGGTCGACAACTACGTGGAGCTGATGGACGGGCCCGGTTTCGAGGGCGCGCGGGTGTCGTCGCTGCGCAACGCGCTGGCGGTCTCGTTCGTGCTGAAGCTGACCCCGGAGGTCCGGGCGCGGTGGCGGGAGGCCACGGGCAGCGTCCTGCGGGAGGCGTCGTACGGCATGACCGAGACGCACACGGCCGACACCTTCACGCTCGGGTTCCAGGACGGCGATCGGGACCTGCACGCCGACCCGGTGTTCTGCGGGCTGCCCGTTCCGGGGACCGACGTCCTGATCGTCGACGACTCCGGCGATCCGGTGCAGGTGGGCACGTCGGGGGAGATCATCGTGCGGAGCCCGTCGATCCTGACCGGCTACTACCGTCGGCCGGACGCGACCGCCGAGACGATCCGCGACGGCTGGCTGCACACCGGCGACGTGGGACGGCTCGACGAGTGGGGAGCCCTGCACTACCTGGCGCGCGCCAAGGAGATGATCAAGACCAACGGGATGAGCGTGTTCCCGTCCGAGGTCGAAGCCCTGCTGCGCCTGCACCCGGCGATCCGCTCGGTCTCGGTGGTTCCCCGTCCCGACCGCGCGAAAGGCCAAGTGGCGGTGGCCTTCGTGGTGGTGGACGGCAGCACCGCGAGCGAGGACCTGCGCGCGTGGGCGAAGGACAACATGGCCGGGTACAAGGTGCCCGATTTCGTCGTCGTCGACCAGCTGCCGATGACGGCCACGGGCAAGGTGCGCAAGGGCGACCTGCTCGACCGCGCCGCAGAGCTGTCCGCCGGTGACCGCGCGTAGACGGAGGGTTCGTGACGATGAAGAAGCTCCTGATCGCCAATCGCGGTGAGATCGCGCTGCGCGTCGTGCGCACCGCCCGCGAGATGCGGGTCAGCACCATTGCCCTGTACGCGGAGGACGACGCGGACACGCCGCACGTGCACGCCGCCGACGAGGCGTTTCCGCTGGTCGGAGCCGGTCCGGCCGCCTACCTCGACCAGGCGGCGGTGCTGGCCGCGGCCGCGCGGTCCGGTGCCGACGCGGTGCACCCCGGGTACGGATTCCTCTCGGAGAACGCGGAATTCGCGGGAGCCTGCGCGGCAGCCCACGTCGCCTTCGCAGGACCGGACCCGGCGGTCCTGGAAACCCTGGGGGACAAGGTATCGGCCCGCGCCGCCGCGGTGGCGGTCGGCGCACCTGTGCTGCCCGCCACCGCGGGTGCCGCCACGGTCGACGAGGTGCGCGCGTTCCTCGCCGAGAACCCGGGCGGCATCATGATCAAGGCGCTGGCCGGTGGTGGCGGTCGCGGCATGAGGGTGGTTCGCGACGCCGACGCGGTGGCCGAGGCGTACCGGGCGTGCGCGGACGAGGCCGAGCTGGGCTTCGGGAACCGGGATGTGTTCGCGGAGGCCCTCTTCGACGGTGCCCGGCACGTCGAGGTCCAGGTGGTCGCGGACGGCACGGCAGCCCTGGCGCTCGGTGACCGGGATTGCAGCCTGCAACGGCGGCACCAGAAGCTGCTGGAGATCGCCCCCGCGGCCGGCTTGGAGCCCGGGGTGCGTCGCGGTGCGCACGAGGTCGCGGCGCGGCTGTGCGCGAGCCTCGGCTACTGCGGTCTGGCGACGGTGGAGTTCCTGGTGCGGGGCGAGGAGTTCGCGTTCCTGGAGGTGAACCCCCGGATCCAGGTGGAGCACACGATCACCGAGGAGATCATCGGTGTGGACCTGGTGGCCGCGCAGCTCGCCCTCGCCGACGGAGCCGGGCTGCACGACCTCGCGCTCCCGGACGGCGTGGTGGCCGACGGGTCCGGCGTGCGCGGCGAACCCGCGACGGCTGCGAGCACGGCGGTGCAGGCCCGGGTGAACCTGGAGACGATGACCGCTGTTGGCGGCGCGACGCCGACAGCGGGCACGCTCACGACGTTCGCCCCGCCCACCGGTCCGGGGGTCCGCGTCGACACCTTCGGTCTGCCGGGCCTGGTCGTGAGCCCGCGGTACGACTCCCTGCTGGCCAAGGTGATCGTGCGCGCGGGAACTCGCGCCACCGCCCTCGCCAAGCTCGACGCGGCCCTGAGCGAGTTCGCGATCGAGGGCGCGGCCACGAACATCCCCTTCCTGCGCGCCCTGCTCGTCGACGACGAGCTGCGCGCAGGTCCCGTGAGCACCGCGTTCCTGGCTGAGAACGTCGAACGACTGGTCGCCGAGGCGGGCACCTCCGTTCCCTCATCCGGCACTGCGTTGGAGGTGCGGCCGGGGGAGGAGGTCGTTCGCGCTCCGATGGCGGGCACCGTCGTCTCGACCACCGCGGAAGGCGACGAGGTTCCCCCGGGCGGTCAGCTGGCGGTGTTGGAGGCCATGAAGATGGAGCACGTCCTGTCCGCCGATCACGCGGCGCGCGTGGTGCGCGCGCTCGTGCCGCCGGGCCGCACGGTGGCACCGGGCGATCCGCTCGTGGTGTTCGCGCGGACCGACGAGGTGGAGGCCGAATCCCACTCCGAGCTCGACCTGGACGCCTCCCGGCCGGACCTCGACGAGCTGCACGAGCGGCAGGCCATCACCCAGGACTCGGCCCGTCCCGAGGCGGTGGCCAAGCGCCACCGGCTGGGTCGCCGGACCGCGCGCGAGAACATCGGCGATCTGGTGGATCCGGACAGCTTCGTCGAGTACGGGTCCCTGGTCCTCGCGGCCCAGCGCAGCCGACGGTCCGAACAGGACCTGATCACCAACACCCCGGCCGACGGGCTGGTCGGCGGTGTCGCGACCATCGGCGCGGACCGCTTCGGCAGGACAGCGGCCGAGACCGTGGTGATCTCCTACGACTACACGGTGCTCGCCGGGACGCAGGGCATGCGCAACCACGCCAAGACCGACCGGATCCTCGGCGTGGCCCGGGACCGGAAGGTGCCCGTGGTGCTGTTCGCCGAGGGCGGCGGTGGCCGACCCGGTGACACCGACGTGGATGTCGTTGCAGGGCTGGACGTTCCGACGTTCCGCCTGCTGGGATCGCTGCGCGGCGGTGCGCCGACGGTGGCGATCGTCTCCGGACGCTGCTTCGCCGGGAACGCCGCGCTCGCCGGTGCCTGCGACGTCGTGATCGCAACGCCCGACGCGAACATCGGCATGGGCGGCCCCGCGATGATCTCCGGCGGTGGGCTGGGGGAGTACCGGCCCGAGGACATCGGCCCCATCGACGTGCAGCGCCGCAACGGTGTCGTCGACCTGGTCGCCAGGGACGACGAGCACGCCGTCGAGCTGGCGCGCCGGTACCTGTCGTACTTCCAGAGCCCGCTGTCCCCGGGCGAGGGCGTCGAGTGGGAGGCGCCTGATCCGCGCCTGGCCCGGCACGTGGTGCCCGAGAACCGGTTGCGCGCGTACGACGTCCGCAGCGCCATCGATGCCATCGTCGACGTGGACTCGGTGCTGGAGCTGCGCCCGGACTACGGCGTCGGCATCGTGACGGCGCTGGTCCGCGTGGAGGGCGTCGCGCACGGTCTGGTGGCCAACAGCAGTCACCACCTGGGCGGCGCGATCGACGCCGAGGCGGCGGACAAGCTGGGCGACTTCCTGACGCTCTGCGAATCGGGCGGGCTGCCGATCGTCTCCCTCTGCGACACACCGGGATTCATGGTCGGGCCGGAGGCGGAGAAGGACGCGACGGTGAAGCGCTTCGGCGAGCTGTTCGTGCTCGGCGCTCGCCTGACGGTGCCCTTCGGCGCGGTCGTGCTCCGCAAGGGCTACGGCCTGGGCGCGATGGCGATGACCGGTGGTTCGTTCCGGGCCCCGCAGTTCACCGTCGCGTGGCCGACCGGGGAGATCGGCGGGATGGGCTTGGAGGGCTCGGTCCGGCTGGGCTACAGCAAGGAACTCGCGGCCGCACCCGACGAGGCCGCGCGCCAGCAGCTCTACGACAGCCTGGTGGCCGATGCCTACGAGCGAGGGCGCGCGCTGCGCGCGGCCACCACCTTCGAGCTCGACGACGTCATCGACCCCGCCGACACCCGCCGCTGGATCAGCACGCTCCGACCCCGTGCCTGACCCTGCGAGGCGTTGCCCTCGCGATCCGCGCACCAGATCGGTGAGACCGACGTCCAGCAGATGGTCGCGGGCAGCGTCCGACATGCGTTGCGGGAGCGCGCGGACCCCCTGGCCCTCGGGAAGATCGACTCCGACCCGTTGAGACACCGCATGTATCAATCCGGCGGAAACATGTATTTCACCTCCGTGATCCAGGCGCTTACGGTTCGGTAGATCTCAGATTCCCGTGGTCTCACCAACGTCTCCCCGTCCTCACCGCGGTCAGGGACGGGATTTCAGTGGAAATCGGGACCCGGATTTCCACTGAAATCCGGTCACTTCCAGCTTGGATTCGAGGGCAGTGCAATGAGCGACCCGCTGAGTGGAGAGTCGAACTCGCCGTCATCGGACGCGGCACCCGCGACCGCGGAGAACTCCGCCCCCTCGGCGGCGGAGCAGAAGGGAGATGCTCTCGACCCCGGTGGGAAGCGCCACTGGTGGCTCTTGGCCCTGGGTCCGGTGGCCGGCCTGGTGCTGGCTCTGGTCCTGCCGTCCTCGTTGCCCTTCGAGGGCCGCGCGGTGGCCGGTTGCGCGCTCTGGATGGCGATCTGGTGGATGACCGAGGCGGCGCCCATCCCGGTGACCTCGCTGCTGCCCTTGGTCCTGTTCCCGATGTTCGGCATGGGCAGCATGAAGGAGGTCGCAGCTCCCTACGCGGACTCGGTCGTCTTCCTCGTCATGGGCGGCGTCATCCTCGGTCTGGCCACGGAGAAGGCCAACCTGCACCTGCGCGTGGCGTTGCTGACGATCCGGGCCGTCGGAACCCGGCCCGCCCAGATCGTGTTCGGTCTGATGGCCGCGTCCGCCTTCATCTCGGCTTGGGTGTCCAACACGGCGACGGCCGTGATCATGGTGCCGATCGCGGTGTCCATCCTGCAGCTGGTGCGATCGGTGGACGAGCAGGCCGCGGGCACGAAGTTCGCCGCGTCGATGCTGCTGGGCGTCGCCTACGGCGTGACGATCGGCTCCACCGCGACCCTGATCGGGCAGCCCCCGATGGCCCTGATGAAGGCCTACCTCGGGAAGACCCACGACTTCGACCTGCAGTTCGGCCACTGGATGCTGGTGGGCGTGCCGTGGGCCATCGTCATGCTCGTCGTGGCCTGGCTCGTGCTGACCAAGCTGGTCTTCCGCGCGGAGGTGGGCGAAATCCCCGGCGGTGCCGAGATGATCCGGTCCGAACTGGCGAAGCTCGGACGCATGACCACGCCGGAACGCCGCGTGGGCACGATCTTCCTGTTCGCGATCTTGTTCTGGGTCTTCGTGCCCTTCATCGCTGACATCCCGGCCGTGGAGAAGACCCTGCCGTTCCTCGGCACGATCTCGGACACCCAGGTCGCCATGGCCGCCGCCATCGCGTGCTTCCTGGTGCCCGCGGAGAAGCGCTCGATGAACAGCGACGGCACTCCGCTCCTGCGCTGGTCCGCGGCCAAGGAGATCCCCTGGGGCCTGTTGCTGCTGTTCGGTGGGGGCTTGTCGCTGTCGGCGATGTTCACGGCCACCGGCTTCAGCGAGTGGCTCGGCGGACAGGTCGGCGGCCTCGCCGGCGTGCCGTCCTGGCTGGTGCTGCTCGTTGTCGTCGTCGTCAGCCTCGCGCTGACCGAGCTCACGTCGAACACGGCCACCGCGGCCGCGTTCTTCCCGATCTTCGGTGCCGTTGCCGTGGGACTCGGCCTGGACCCGCTGTTCATGACCATCGCCGTGACCCTGGCGGTGTGCTCGGCCTACATGCTGCCGGTGGCCACCCCGTCGAACGCCGTGGCCTTCGGCTCCGGCGAGGTCTCCATCAAGCAGATGGTCCGCGCCGGTGTCTGGCTCAACGCGCTCTCCCTGGTGCTGATCATGCTCGTCATGTACACGCTGGTGCCCCTGGTGTTCGCCTCCGCCCTCTGACGGCGGCGTGCGGCCTCGGGCAACTGCTGGCAACTCGTTGCCGAAGGGGTTGGGGAGTCAGGATGCTGCGGCGCGTGGAAGGTCCGACGCCGTGCTGCGCCCGTTCCGCCACGTCGGGCCGACCGCGGCGCTGATCTCGTGGGGCGGTGGGCTCCTCTCCTACGCGCTGACCAAGTACGCGTGGCACCTCAACGACGCGATCACGGTGGTCACACCCGTCCTGGTATCGCTCGTGCTGTTCGTCGGCGTCGGCGCCGTTCTCCGGGACGCGCCCGCGGCGGCCGAGGAGAGCTCGCGCACGACGCGGCCCCAGCGGCACCGTCGCGGACCTGAGGGGCGGCGGCCGGTTCCTCGTGACGAGTGCGGGTGGTGCCAGGGCCGGTGGTCCGGCGGCACCCGCAGTCCATTGCGCGTCGTGCGGAGTCAGCAGGTGAGCGCGTGCTGCTGGCGGGCAGGGGAGAGGGGCCACCCGGGGGCACTTCTGGGC
>NZ_SMKS01000110.1:0-10631 GCF_004348435.1 Saccharopolyspora terrae
GGGACGTCTCCAGCGCCTGGAGCAGCGGCCGCGCCAGCAGGAACCGCCGGTCGTACAGCTCGCCCTCCAGCCGCGACACGTCGCTGACGCCCGCGGCCTCGGCGGAGCCACCCCGTTCTCCAAGCTCGCGATGCGCATCGGCGAAGCCGCCGTGCTGCCCGAAGCCGGACTGGGACTGGTCCCCGAGCGCATCGCCGAAGGCATCCTGCGCTGGACGGTGTTCGAAACCGGCGAACTCCCGCCCGCCGAGCACCTGCCGATCGGCGAAGCCGAGCACGGCATGGCCTCGGCCATGCGCGAGGCGGCCACCGCCCTCATCGAGCTCGGCGTGGCCAAGCAGCGCCCCGGGGTGCGCGAGGAGATCGCCCAGACCATCGCCGCCAAGCCCGCCCCGGACTGGCCGGAGACCATCCCCCAGCGCACCCTGCGGATCCTCCAGCGCGCCACCGAGGTCGAGGCCATCCTGTGGGTGGCCACCGACGACGCCCCCGGCGGCGCCCTGTCGGCCTCAGCGATGCGCAGCCGCACCGACGCCCTGCGCCCGCTGTTCGACGCCGTGCGCGCCGCCCGCCGCGCCTCGGTCGCCGAGATGGTCCGGGTCCTGGCCGACCAAGCCGCCCGCTCCTGACCAACGCCGATGGGGGTGCCCGCTCCACCGAGCGGACACCCCCATCACCAGCTGAAAGCCCTCAGCAGCACCCGGGAGCGCACAGCGCCCCGTTGACCGTCGACCCCGCCATCCGCAGCTCCGAGAGCTTGCACACCGGAGCAGCATCGGTGTGCTCGGCGATGAGCTCCACGATCATCTTCGCGAACCGCGGATCGGTCCCCGCCGTCGCCGCACGCGCGAACCCCATGCCCAACCCGGCAGCCGCCTCCTCCGCCTCGTTGTCCAGGTCCCACACGACCTCGAGGTGATCGGAGACGAACCCGATCGGGCTGACCACCACCGAGCCGACCCCCTTGGCGTTCAGGTCCTCCAGGTGATCGCAGATGTCGGGCTCCAGCCACGGAACCTGCGGCGGACCCGAACGCGACTGCCACACCACGTCGTAGGACTCCACGCCCACCCGCTCGGCCACCAGCCGCGCGGCCTCGGCGACCTGCCGCGAGTACCACTGCGGCCGCCCGTCAGCACCCGGACGCTCATCCGCGCGCAGCGGGATGGAGTGCGCGGTGAACACCAACCGCGCCTGCTCGGCCCGCTCCCCCAGCTCGGCGTAGGCGGCGCGCACGGCGTCGGCGTTGGCCTCCACGAACAGCGGGTGATCGAAGAACTGACGCAGCTTCACCAGCTCCGGCGCCCGCTGCCCGACCGACTCCCGCGCCCGCACGATGTCCTCGTGGTACTGCTTGCACCCCGAGTAACCGCCCCACGCCGAGGTCGCGAACACCAGGGCCCGCCGCACCCCGTCATCGGCCATCCGCGCGACGGTGTCCTCGATCATCGGGTGCCAGTTGCGGTTGCCGAAGTAGATCGGCAGATCCCGGCTCTGAGCGTCCAGCTCGGACCGCAACGCGGCCATGATGTCCTCGTTGAGCCGGTTGATCGGCGACACGCCACCGAAGTGCAGGTAGTGCTCGGCCACCTCGTCGAGGCGCTCCGGCGGCACTCCCCTGCCCCGGGTCACGTTCTCCAGGAACGGCCGCACTTCCTCCGGGCCCTCCGGCCCCCCGAACGACAAGAACAGCAACGCATCAAAGCTCACCGAACCATCATCGCGCCGCTGATTCATCCCCGCGCAACCGGGGCGCACCCGATGTGAACCACGAGATGCCGAGAACGACGGAGGGGCGCCCCGGGCCATCTCCGAGGCGCCCCTCCGCACGAACGATCACACCCCCAGGGAGTGCACACCACCGTCGACCATGATCATCGAACCGGTCGTGGCGGGCAGCCAGTCCGACAGCACCGCGCAGATCGACTTGGCCACCGGCGTCGGGTCGTTGACGTCCCAGCCCAGCGGAGCCCGGTCGCCCCAGCCCGCCTCCAGGTCCGCGAAACCCGGGATCGACTTGGCCGCCATCGTGCGCACCGGACCCGCCGACACCAGGTTCACCCGCACGCCCTTGGGCCCCAGCTCACGCGCCAAGTACCGCGACGTCGACTCCAGCGCCGCCTTGGCCACGCCCATCCAGTCGTAGGCCGGCCACGCCACGCGCGCGTCGAAGTCCATGCCCACGATCGAGGAGCCCTCGCTCAGCAGCGGCAGCGTCGCGGTGCTCAACGACTTCAACGAGTACGCCGAGATCTGCACCGCAGTGGACACGTCCTCCCACGGGGCCTCCAGGAAGTCCCCGCCCAGGCACGACGCCGGCGCGTAGCCGATCGAGTGCAGCACCCCGTCCAGACCGCTGACGTGCTGGCGCACCCGCTCCGGCAGCGTCTCCAGGTGCTCGGCGTTGGTGACGTCCAGCTCCAGCACCGGAGCCGGCTTCGGCAGCCGGTTGGCGATCCGCTCCACCAGGCTCAACCGGCCGAAACCGGTCAGCACCACCTCGGCGCCCTGCTCCTGGGCCGCCTTGGCCGCGTGGAACGCGATCGACGCGTCGGTGATCACCCCGGTGACCAGGATCCGCTTGCCTTCGAGCAATCCGCTCACGAATAAACCCCTTCGAAATCACATGCCGGGCGCCCACGCACCCGAAGTGGCCGGCACCAGCGCTGTGCCGGAAGTCCCTTCACCCGCCGCCGAGCGGGTCAGTGCCCCATCCCGAGGCCGCCGTCGACCGGGATCACCGCACCGGTGACGTACCCGGCCTCGTCCGAGGCCAGCCAGCGCACCGCGCCCGCGACCTCCTCCGGGTCGGCCATCCGCGACAGCGGAACCTGCCCGAGGATCTCCTTCTTGCGCTCCTCGGGCAGATCGTCGGTCATCTCGGTCTTGACGTAACCCGGCGCCACGACGTTCGCCGTGATGCTGCGCGAACCCAGCTCACGCGCGATCGAACGCGCCATGCCCACCAGACCGGCCTTGCTCGCCGCGTAGTTGACCTGCCCCGGACCACCGGAGAGCCCCACCACCGACGAGATGAAGATCATCCGCCCGAACCGGTTGCGCAGCATGCTGCTCGCCGCGCGCTTGGCCACCCGGTACGAACCCGCCAGGTTCGCGTCGATGACCCGGCCGAACTGCTCCTCGCTCATCCGCAGCAGCAGCGTGTCGTCGGTGATGCCCGCGTTGGCCACCAGCACCTCGACCCGCCCGTGCGCGGCCTCCACCTCGTCGAAGGCCGCCGCGACCTGGTCCGGGTCGGTGACGTCGCACTGGACGCCGAACAGGCCCTCGGGCGCACCCGATCCGCGGTGCGTGACCGCGACCTTGTCCCCGGCCGCCTGGAACGCCCTCGCGATGGCCAGGCCGATGCCGCGGTTACCGCCGGTCACCAGTACGGACCGTGCCACTGTGGATCTCCCATCGAACGCCTCAAGATTCGTTTCAGACGCGACATTATCCGCTCAACGAGCCACACCGCTCATCGACTCCTTACACAAAACGGGCCCCTTTCTGGTGGCGTGCCTACACACCGGGCCACCCGCGCACGACAGACCGCACCCGCGGCCAGTACGGTGGCCCACCACGCTCGCACTGATCACCACGAGCGTGGTGCAACCGACATGAACCTGGGGGAATGCGCGGTCCCGCGGCCGGCGTTGCCCGAGTACCTGCCCCACCATCCGAAGAGGGATCCAATGGCCACGGTCGAACTGACCAAGGACAACTTCGACGAGGTCGTCAGCGACGACAAGTTCGTCATCATCGACTTCTGGGCTTCCTGGTGCGGCCCGTGCAAGCAGTTCGCCCCGGTCTTCGAGAAGGGCTCGGAGACCCACGACGACATCGTCTTCGCCAAGGTCGACACCGAGGACCAGCCCGAGCTCGCCGCCGCCTTCGACGTCCAGTCGATCCCGACGCTGGCGATCATCCGGGACAAGGTCCTGGTCTTCCAGCAGCCCGGCGCCCTGCCCGAGAACGTCTTCGAAGACCTCGTCGGCCAGGCCCGCGACCTCGACATGGAGCAGATCAAGAAGGAAGCGGAGTGATCCGCCGGTGCCGGGCCCGCGACCGGGCCCGGCACCGCCTCAGAACCCGCCCTCGACCGAATCGCCGGCGGCCGCGTGCAGCACGCCCGGCAACTGGCTGATCTCCTCCACCAGCGTCGACACCGGCGTCTTGCCCCGCAGCCGCAGCGCCACCACCGCCGTGCGCTGCTCCTCGTCGGAGTCCTCCCGCTCGACCTGCAGGTCCAGCAGCGCCCACCCGCGGCTGGTGCACCTCGTCAGCACGCTGCGCAGCACCCCGTAGCCGTCCAGGTAGCCCACCCGCATCACCTGCGGCTCCCGCAACGCCGGACGCAACACCCGCAACAGGTACGGGAAACCGATCGCCACCAGGAAGTGCACTCCGGTGGTGGCCGCCGCCAGCACCACCAGCCCACCGCCGCAGGCCATCCCCACCGCGGCCACCAACCACACCGAAGCCGCCGTGGTCAGACCGCGCACGGCATCCCGGCGCACGAAGATCAGCCCGCCGCCGATGAACCCGATGCCGGAGACGATCTGCGCCGCGACCCGCGACGGGTCCAGCGACACCCGGTCGAACACCAGCAGATCACCGAAGGCGTACTTGGACACCAGCATGAACAGGCCCGCGCCCACACCCACCAGGGCGTGCGTGCGCAACCCGGCGCTCTTGGCCCGGATCTCCCGCTCCAGCCCGATCAGGCTGGAGAACAGCAACGCCGTCCCCAGCTCGATCAGCAGCGGTAATTCGTCCAGCCCGGACACCACGGCATCAGCCGGCATCCCAAGAACGTAACACCGCCCACGGCGGCGCGCGGCTACGACGAACGCGGCCTGCGGGCCAGGTACACCACCGCCGGCGGCAGGTTCCGCCACACCGTGCGGCTGACCACGGTCTCCTCGAACGTCGCCTTGAGGTCCGCGTGCTGCTTGCGCGCCGGCGGCGCCCACCGCGTCCAGGTGTAGGCGAACTGCGTGAACACCCCGTCCGGGGCCATCACCGACGCCAGCAGCTCCACCAGCGGCACCCCGTCGACCGGCGCGTGCGCCACCCACGGCAACCCGCTGACCACCACGTCTGCCTGAGCGAGTCCGCGCTCGGCCAGCAGTTCCGGAACGCTGCGGGCGTTCCCGCACACCGAGTCCACACCCGGGAACCGGTGCCCCAGATCAGCGGCCCAACCCTCGTTCAGCTCCACCGCCAGGTGCGTGCCCCGCCCGCCCAGGCGCCGCTGGATCACCTCGGTGAACGCACCCGTGCCCGGGCCCAGCTCCAACACGACCGGATCCCCGGTCAGCGGAATCGGCGCCACCATCTGCTCGGCCAGCGCCCGCGAACTCGGGCCCACCGCGGCGGTCGTGGTCGGCGACTTGACGAACTCCCACAAGAAACGAGCTGCCGTGTTCAAGGGGACGAGACTCCTGTCGTCGGCTACGGCAATCGCCGGCCGGCGAACAACGAGATCCCGGCCGCGATGATCGCGCAGAGAGTACCCAGCACCAGCCACGGTTTGCTGGCGTCTGTGTGCTTGGTCTCGTAGCCGATCTGCTCACCCAGCGTCTCGTAGACCTCGCGCAACTGCTCCGCGCTGGCGGCCTTGTGGAACTCACCGCCGGACAGGCGCGCGATCTCCTGCATCGCGTCGTCGTCGACCTCGACCCACTCCTGCTCGCCCTCGATCTCGATCGAACCGTGCTTGGTGCCGAAGGAGATCGTGGAGATCGGAACGCCGCCCTTCTTCGCCTCCAGGGCCTTCGTGTACGCACCGCGAGGCGCGTCCATCTCGCGCGGAATGGTCTGCCCACCGTCGGCCATCAGCACGATCCGCGCGGGCGGAGCACCCGCCGGGCCGCCGACCATCTTCCCGAACGAGTCGATGGCCTGCATCGACGCGTTGATCCCGTCACCGGTCGCGGTCGCCTCGGCCAGCTTGAGGGTGTCGATCGCCTGCTTGACGCTCGAACGATCCGTCGTCGGCATGACCAGCACCGTCGCCGTCCCGGCGAACGACACCAACCCCAGGTTGATGCCGGGCGTGAGCTTGTCGGCGAACTCCTTGGCCGCGACCTTCGCCGCCTCCAACCGGTTCGGCTCCACGTCGGTGGCCTTCATCGACAACGACACGTCGATGGTCAGCATGACCGTCGCCCGGTTGCGCGGAATCCGCTGCTCGGCCGTCGGACCCGACAGCGCCACCGTCAGCAGGATCAGCGCCACCCCCAGCAACGCCGGCGGCACGTGCTTCCACCAGCCCTGCCTGCCCGAGGCGACCCGGTCCAGCACCTCCAGGTTCGAGAACTTCAGCGAATCCCGCTGCCTGCGGCGCATCGCCCACACGTAACCGGCGACCAGGCCGGCGACCACGAACAGCAGCAGGAACCACCACGGCGCGGTGAACCCGGTCAGACTCAACATCACCCAGCTCCTCCGCCGGACCAGCCGCGCTTGCGCGCCATCACGAACCGCACGACATCGGCGATCCAGTCGGAATCGGTGCGCAGCACCAGGTGCGCGCACCCGGCCCTGCGCAGAACCCTTGCCACGTCCTCGCGGTGCGCGGCCGCCGCGGCGGCGAACTCCTTGCGCAGCACCGGCGTCGTGTGCACCTCGCGCCGCCTGCCCGTCTCCGGATCCGACAGCAGCACCGTGCCCACGTCCGGCAGCTCCACGTCGCGAGGATCGATCACCTCGATGGCCAGCAACGAGTGCCGGGCACCCAGCCCGCGCAGCGCGCGCTGCCAATCGGTCGACCCCAGGAAGTCGGAGACCACCACCGCCAGCCCCCTGCGACGCGGAGGCCGCCGCAACGACTCCAGGAGCCCGGACAGATCGCCCCTGGTGCCCTCCGGGGCGCGCGGGGTCTCGGCGACCTTCTTCAACAACGCCCTCGCGTGCGCAGCACCGCCGCGCGCGGGCAGCCGGTGCTGCCCGGTGCCGTTGTCCACCACCGCACCGATGCGGTTGCCGCCGCCGCTGGTCAGGAACATGACGGCGGCCAGCGCCGCCACGGCCAGCTCCCGCTTGTCGCAGGCGGCCGTGCCGAAGTCCAGGCTCGGCGAGAGGTCCATCGCCACCCACGTCTCCAACTCGCGGTCGGCGACGGTCTGCCGGATGTGCGGCTCGGCCATGCGAGCCGTGACAGCCCAGTCCATCCGCCGCACGTCATCACCGGGCTGGTAGGCGCGGGCCTCCCCCGGCTCGCTGCCCGGACCGGGCACGAGACCGAGGTGATTGCCCTGCAGGAGACCGTCGAGCCGGCCGCGCACGCTCAGCTCCAGAGCGCGCAGCGCGACCTCCATCCGCCCGGTCTCCAGGGCCGGCGGCGCCCAGGCCGGGCGGTCACCGCCGGAGTCCGCGGGTGCCGCCACGTCTGCCCCTCCCCTCACTGGTGCGGTGGCATCGGCGGCTGGCCGTAACCGGGCTGCGCGGCCGGACCGACCGGCGCGGCCTGCTGCTGACCGCCCTGCGGGCGGGCCGAGACCTGCGGCAGCGGCACGGTCTGCAGCACCCGGCCGACGATGTGCTCCACCGGGATGCCGTCGGCCAGCGCGTCGTAGGACAGCACGAGGCGGTGCCGCATCACGTCCGGCACGACGTCCACCACGTCCTGCGGCAGCACGTAGTCGCGACCGCGCACCAGCGCCAGGGCGCGGGCGGCGGCGATGATGCCGAGGCTGGCGCGCGGCGACGCGCCGTAGGAGACCCAGCCGGCGATGTCGGACAGGCCGTGGTCGTTGGGCATCCGGGTGGCGACCACCAGCCGGACCACGTAGTCGACCAGCGCGTGGTGCACGAACACCCCGGCGGCGACGTTCTGCAGCCGGATCAGCTCCTCGGGGTTGAGCACCCCGTTGGGCTCGGGCGGGGTGACGCCCATCCGGTAGATGATCTCGCGCTCCTCCTCCGCGGTCGGGTACTCGACCGGGAGCTTGAACAGGAAGCGGTCGCGCTGCGCTTCGGGCAGCGGGTAGACGCCCTCGTTCTCGATGGGGTTCTGGGTGGCCAGCACCAGGAACGGAGCGGGCATCGGGAAGCTCTCGCCACCGATGGACACGTGCCGCTCGGCCATGACCTCCAGCAGCGCCGACTGCACCTTGGCGGGCGCGCGGTTGATCTCGTCGGCGAGCACGAAGTTGGCCAGCACCGGGCCGAGCTCGACGTCGAAGCGCTCGCTGCCCTGCCGGTAGATGCGGGTGCCGAGGATGTCGGCGGGCACCAGGTCGGGGGTGAACTGGAGCCGCGAGAACGAGCCGCCGACGACGCGGGCGAAGGTCTCCACCGCGAGCGTCTTGGCGACACCGGGCACGCCTTCGAGCAGGATGTGCCCCTTGGCCAGCAGGCCGGTCAGCATCCGCTCGACCAGGCGGTCCTGGCCGACGATGACGCGCTTGACTTCGAAGACGGTGCGTTCGAGCAGCTGCGCGTCGCGCGCGGGAGTGCTCGACGAACCCGCCTGACCCGCTGGACGCGCCGCAGCCGCTCCGGCGCCCCCGCTCTCACCGTTGCCGGCCTCGGTCACTTCTCCCAGCCTCCTCGTCGACGCGGCCGTTTCGGGCCGATCAAGATCCTGGCACGCCGCTCGCTCCTCGCGCACGAGGGGGCGCATCGAACGCCCACTCAACCCCATCGGCGGTATGACCGCTGTGAAGCCGAGCCGCGTTCATCGTCCTCGCGGGTTTTCGGTCTTGCCCGGAGAGTATTAATTTTAGTCCACACTGAAGCCATAGAGGCTGTTAACGCTTTGATCGGGCGCTCCCCCGGCCTCGGCGACACGGGAGGGATCAGCGTTTCGGCGTGCGAGCGCGGTGCAGGTCGTGCGGGGTGTCCACATCGGATACCTCAGCTGTGGTGGCATCGATCCGAAGTGGATCCAACGGCGCGAGAAGGGCCCGAACCGGCCGGTTCCGGGTTTCCGCCGGCATCGCCTCGCGCAGCGACCGCAGGCGCCAGAGGCCGACGAGCCACTGCGCGCGACCACCGGGCTCGGACAGGACCGCTCCCCCGGCCTCGGGCTCCTCGCGCAGCGCGGCGCGCAACCGGACCAGCGTGTCCTGGGTGAGGTGCGGGTGGTCAGCGGCGAGGATCGCGACCAGCCCGTCGGCGTCGTCGATCAGGCGCAGCCCGGCCTCCACGGCCGCGAGAGGTCCTCCCCCGGCCGGTTCCTCGGTCGTCCAGCGGACGGGCGTGGCCGTGGGCCGTTCGGGACCCACCACCACGACGGGATCAGCACTCGCCACGGCGTCGAGCGTGCGGTCCAGCAACGTCCGGCCGGCCACCGGCAGCATCACCTTGTCCACGCCGCCGAGCCGGCTCGCTCCCCCACCGGCCAGCACCACCGCCGCGAAATCCGCCACGCGGCAATGCTTGCAGCACCCCTGGCCCGGAGACCAGCCGGGCCGTCAGAGCAACCGCACCGCGTAGGGCGTGATGCCGCCGTAGCGGACCGAGGTGACGCGGACCCGGGAACCCGAGTACGGCGCCTCGACCATCTTGCCGTTGCCCAGGTAGAGGGCCACGTGGTGGATGGCGCCACCGTCGTCCCAGAACAGCATGTCGCCGCGGCGCATCTGCGACAGCGGGACGCGCTTGCCCGACTGGGCCTGGTACCCGCTGTAGTGGTCCAGCGAGACGCCCGCGCCGGCGAAGGCGTAGATCATCAGCCCGGAGCAGTCGAAGCCGGTCTTGGCGTAGTCGCCGTAGGAGTCGGCCACTCCCCCGTCCCGGATGCCGCGCGTCGGTCCGCGCGAGTTGCCACCACCCCACGCGTAGGGCATCCCCAGCTGCGACAGCGCCCGGGAGACCACCGTTTCGACGTCGCCGGAGACGGCCGGTGCGGAGCTGCCCGCCTGGTCGTCGTCGTTTCCGGCCGGCTGGGCAGCAGCGGCGGCGGCCTGCTCCTCGCGGGCCTTGTCCTCCTGCCACTCCTGGTAGTCGGCGCGCTGCGCCTGCAGCCCGGTGACGCGGGAGCGGGCTGCGTCGAGCTCGGCCTGCATCGCGTCGCGGTCTGCCTGCAGGCCCTGGGCCTGCGCGGCCTGCTGCGCGCGGGCCTGGATCGCCGTCTGCTGAGCGGCTTCGGCGGTGGCGCGCGCCTCGTCGGCGGAACGACGCTTGGCCTCGGCCTCGTCCAGGGCGGCGCGGGTCAGGGAGTCCTTGTTGACCTTCTCGATGCGCGCGCGTTCGAGGTCGTCGAGGACGTCGAGCTGGGAGTCGCTGATGGCGTCGAGCAGCGAGGCCCGTTCGAGCATCTCCTGCGGGTCGCGGGCCCCGGCGTAGGCGGTGATCGAGCCCAGCTTGCTGCCCTGCCGGTAGCTGCTGGCGGCGAACTCGTCGAGCCGGTGGCGCTGCGCCTCGATTCGGCCTGCCGCTGAGCGCGCTTCGGCGGCCGCCGCGTCGGCAGCGGTGCGGGCCTGGCCGTAGGCGGCCTCGGCTCGTTGGAGGTCGACGCGAGCCTTGTTCGCGTCCTCCATCTTGACCTCGACCTGCGACTGCAGACCGACGAGCCGGGACTCGGCCTCGGCGAGGCGGTTGGCCAGTTCACCGGCCTGGCCCGCGGTGCGCTGGGCTTCGGCCTTGCCCGCCTGGAGCTCGGCGTCGCTGGGGTTGGGC
>NZ_SMKS01000111.1:0-10440 GCF_004348435.1 Saccharopolyspora terrae
CCCTGAAGCACCACGGCGAGGCCCTCTCCTCTGGGGGAGAGGGCCTCGCCGTGGTGCTTCAGGGGGGTTGGGGTTAGCGGAGCTTGTCGAGGCGGGTGAAGGTTTCCTCCACTTCGCGGAGCAGGTCGGTGAAGACTTCGGCTACCGGGCGGATCTCGTTCATGCGGCCCACGATCTGGCCGACCGGCATGGAGACGGCCTGCGGGTCGCTGGCTCGCATCATGCGCTGGTGGGCGTCGCTGACGAGGATGTTCTGCAGCGGCATCGGCAGCGGCTGCGGGGCGTCCGGGGCCGCCCACGCCTCGGTCCACTTGGTCTTGAGCAGCCGGGCGGGCTTGCCGGTGTAGATGCGGGAGCGGACGGTGTCGCTGGAGTTCGCCGCCAGCAGCGCCTCCTGGGTCACCGAGTCGCCCATCGTCATGCCGTACTCGGCCGTGGTGAGCCAGTAGGACCCCATCCACGCGCCCGAGGCACCCAGCGCGAGCGCCGCGGCGATCTGACGTCCGGTGCCGATGCCGCCCGCGGCCAGCACCGGGGCACGGCCGCCGATCGCGTCGACGATCTCCGGCACCAGCACCATCGTGGCGATCTCACCGGTGTGCCCGCCGGCCTCGTGGCCCTGGGCGACGACGATGTCCACGCCGTTGTCGACGTGCCGCTGGGCGTGCTCGGCCTTGCCGGCCAGCGCCGCGACCAGGACGTCGTGGGAGTGGGCCTGCTCGATGATGTCCACCGGCGGCGAGCCCAGCGCGTTGGCGATCAGCGAGATCGGGTGCCGCAGCGCGACGTCGACGTGCGAGCGGGCCACCGAGTGCAGCCAGCCGAGCACACCGCCGCGTTCCTTCTCGTCCTCGGGCAGTTCCGGGACGCCGAGCTCGTCGAGGGTCCGGTTGACGAACTCGCGGTGCTCGGGCGGGATCAGCGAGTCCAGGTCGACCTGGGTGCCCTCGGTGGGCACCTTGGCAGGCATGACGACGTCGACGCCGTAGGGCTTGCCGCCGGTGTTCTGGTCCATCCAGTCCAGGACGCGGTCGAGCTCGTCGGGGTCGTTGAACCGCACGCACCCCAGCACGCCGAGCCCACCGGCCTTGCTGACGGCGGCCGCGACGTGCTCGGACGGGGTGAACGCGACGATGGGATGTTCGATCCCGAGCGTGTCGCAAAGCGATGTGCGCATCTACGTTCCTCTCAGCGCGCGGCGGACTTCCGCGAGGGCTGGTTGATTTCCGTGGGTTCGTGGGTCTCGGTGTGCTTGCGCGCCCACGGGTAATCGGGCTTCCCGCTGGGCGAACGGGTGATCTGCTCGACCAGCCACAGGCTGCGCGGCACCTTGTAGCCGGCGATGACCTGGCGCGCGTGGGCGTCGAGTTCGGCCAGGCTAGGCGCGGCACCGGCGCGCGGCTGCACGAGCGCGGCGACGCGCTGGCCCATGCGCTCGTCGGGAACACCGACCACCAGCACGTCGAAGACGTCGGGGTGCGACTTCAGCGCGCTCTCGACCTCTTCGGGGAAGACCTTCTCTCCCCCGGTGTTGATGGACATGTTGCCGCGACCGAGCAAGGTGACCGTGCCGTCGGCCTCCAGCCGCGCGTAGTCCCCCGGGACGACGTAGCGCGTGCCGTCGACCTCGACGAACACCGAGGCGGACTTCTCCGGGTCCTTGTAGTAGCCCAACGGCACGTGCCCGGTCTTGGCCAGCCAGCCGATCTCCCCGGTTCCCGGCTCCAGCGGCCGGTTGTCGTCGTCGATGACGATGAGCTTGCGGTCGGCGGTGACGCGGGGGCCTTCGGTCTGCACGCCGTCCTTGGTGACGATGCCGATGCCGCCGAAGCCGGTCTCCGAGGACCCGATGGCATCGGTGATCACCACGTGGGGCAGGGCGTCGAGGTACTGGTGCTTGACCGAGGTGGAGAACAGCGCGGCCGTGGAGGAGATCGCGACCACCGAGGAGGCGTCGTAGTCGCCCTCGTGGAGCGCCTCGATCATGGGGCGCGCCATCGCGTCTCCGACGATGGCCAGCACGTTGACCCCGTTGCGCTCCACGGCCCGCCACACCTCGTGGGGGTCGAACTCGGGGACGAAGACCGTGGTGGCGCAGGCGAAGAGGTTGCCGAAGGTGGCCCACTGCGCCGCGCCGTGGATGAACGGGGCCGCCGGAAGTCGCACCAGGCCACCGGTTTCCGCGCCGGTGCGGGCGAGTTCCCACTCGTCCTTGACGTACTCGCCGGTCATGAAGTCGATGCCGCCGCCGAGGACGCGCCAGACGTCCTCCTGGCGCCACATGACGCCCTTGGGCATGCCGGTGGTGCCGCCGGTGTAGAGCAGGTAGAGGTCGTCGGAGCTGCGCTCGGCGAAGTCGCGGTCGGCGCGCTGGGCGGCGAGCGCGGACTCGTACTCCACACCGCCGTAGCGAGTGTGGTCGGCATCCGAACCGTCCTCGATCACTAGAACGTGATTCAACGCCGGAACCTGCGGCAGCACCTCGGCGACGTGGTCGCTGTAGCGCCGCTCGTGGACCAGCGCGACCATGTCCGCGTTGTCGAAGATGTACTGCAGCTCGGCGGGCACGTAGCGGTAGTTCACGTTGATCGCGACCGCGCGCAGCTTGTACGCCGCGAGCATCGCCTCCAGCGCTTCGATTGAGTTCCTGGAGTACACACCGATGTGCGCGCCCGGACCGACGCCCTGGGCGGCGAGGTGGTGGGCCAGCTGGTTGGACCGCTGCTCCAGTTCCGCGAACGTCACCTGGCGCTCGCCGCAGACCACTGCGACGCGCTCAGGGACCATGTCGACTGCGTGCTCGAAGAGATCTGCGATGTTGAGTGCCACTCGAAAAAAGTAGAACGTGTTATCGCCTATGACAAGGGGGCGGAAGTGCTACCGCGAAACGGGCGGTTCGCCATGGAAGAACCCGATGGGCAGCACGAAACCGCGTGCGGGGAGAACACTCCCGCCTCGCACGCGGTCGCGCACCGATCACCGCAGGTCAGATGGCCTTCTCGCGGCCTTCCCAGTACGGGTCGCGCAGCTTGCGCTTGTAGAGCTTGCCGTTGGGGTCGCGCGGCAGCTCATCGATGTAGTCGATGCTGCGCGGCACCTTGAACTTGGCCAGCCGCTCCTTCGCGTAGGCCAGCAGCTCCGCGGACAGCTCATCGCCCGCGGCGACGCCCTCCGCGGGCTGGACGACGGCCTTGACCTCCTCGCCCCAGTCGTCGTGCGGCACGCCGAACACCGCCACGTCGGCGACCTTGTCGTGCACCGACAGCGCGTTCTCGATCTCCGCGGGGTAGATGTTCACGCCACCCGAGATGATCATGTCGTTGCGCCGGTCGCACAGGTACAGGTAGCCGTCGGAGTCGAGGTAACCGACGTCGCCCAGGGTGAACAGGTCGCCCACCCGCGCTTCCCGGGTCTTCTTCTTGTCGTTGTGGTACTCGAAGGTCGAGCCGCCCATCTGCATGTAGACGGTGCCGATCTCACCGGCCGGCAGCTCCTCGCCGTCGTCGCCGAGCACGCTGACCACCGAACCCGGCCACGGCTTGCCCACCGAACCGGGCTTGCGCAGCCACTCGTCGGCCATGATCGTCGTGCCGCCGCCCTCGGTGGCCGCGTAGTACTCCACGACCACGGGACCCCACCAGTCCAGCATCGCGCGCTTGACCTCCTGCGGGCACGGCGCGGCACCGTGGATCATGGTGCGCAGCGAGGACACGTCGTAGCGCTCGCGGGTCTCCTGCGGCAGCGCCAGCAGCCGGTGGAACTGGGTGGGGACCATGTGGCTGTGCGTGACGCGGTGCCGCTCGATCAACCGCAGCATCTCCTCGGCGCCCCAGCGGTCCATCAGCACCGCCGTGTGCCCGAACTGGATGGAGATGCTCACGAAGTTGAGCACCGCCGTGTGGTACAGCGGCGATCCGCACAGGTGCACGTGGTCGTCGAAGGGCTTGAGCCCGAACACCCCGAAGAACCACGCGTTGGCGGCCGGGACGTCGTCCGGATCGGCACCGCTCAGCGGCCTGCGCACGCCCTTGGGGCGACCGGTGGTTCCGGAGGTGTAGAGCATCGGCGAACCCGTGGTGCGCACGTCGGGCCGCTTGGCGGGTTCGTCCGCGCCGAGGTTCGCCAGCGGCTGGAACCCCGGCACCTCGCCGACGGCGAAGCGCGCCGCGCTGGGCAGCCCGCTGCGCGCGGCGGCGTCGGAGGCCGCCTCGGCGAAGCGCTCGTGCGCGATGAACGCCTTGGCGCCGCTGTCCTCCACGATGTAGGCGACCTCGGCACCGACCAGGTGCCAGTTCACGGTCACCACGTACAGCCCGGTCTGGATCGCGGCGAAGTACGCGGCCAGCAGGTCCGCGCCGTTGGGCAGCATCAGCACGATGCTGTCGCCCGGTTCCAGTCCCATGCTCTGCAGCCCGCGGCCGTACCGGTCGGCGGCGGCGGCGAGCTCGGCGTAAGTCACCGAGCCACCGTCCGGCGAGACCACGGCCGTGCGGTTCGGCTGCTGGTCGGCGATGTTCCACAGTCCTATGTCGGCCACGGCGGACTCCTGTCGACGGCGTGAGCTTTCCCCAGCCGAACAAACCTAGAACGTGTTGCAGTTATCGAGCAAGGTCGCGGACCGAACCGGCTTCGAACAATCCGTCCCGCATCCCGCTCATGACGAGAACAGATATCAGTTCCGGACCGCGTCAGCGACAGACCGGACGTGCTCGACGTCGCGGCAGCCGACCAGAAGCACGTCCACGCCGGACTTCTCCCACACCGCGATCCGCTCCCGGACGTGGTCGCGGTCGCCGATGATGGCCACGTCGTCGACCACTTCGTCCGGCACCGCCGCCACCGCCTCCTCGCGGCGACCCGCGGCGAAGAGCCGCTCGATGTCGGAAACCGCCTCGTCGTAACCCATCCGGCGGAACAGCTCGGCGTGGAAGTTCATCCCCGGCGCCCCCATCCCGCCGAGGTAGAGCGCCACCGACGGCTTGAGCTTGGCGCGCTCGGCCTCGGGGTCGTCGGTGACCACGACCTGGCAGGTCGCTGCCACCTCGAACTCCTCGCGGGTGCGGCGGGCGCCCTCGCGGGCGAAGCCCTCGGCGAGCCACTCCTCGTACATCGGGCCGACCCGGGGCGAGTAGTAGACCGCGATCCAGCCGTCGGCGATCTCGGCGGTCTGCGCGACGTTCCTCGACCCCTCCGCGCCCAGCCAGATCGGCAGGTCCGCGCGCAGCGGGTGGGTGATGGGCTTGAGCGGCTTGCCCAGCCCCAGCGAACCGGGGCCGTCGTAGGGCAGCCGGTGGTGCGGCCCGTCGTTGCGGATCGGCGCCTCGCGCGCCAGCACCTGCCGCACGATCGAGACGTACTCCCTGGTCCGGGCCAGCGGCTTGGCGAACGGCTGGCCGTACCACCCCTCCACCACCTGCGGCCCGGAGACGCCCAGACCGAGGATCGCGCGGCCGCCGGAGAGGTGGTCGAGGGTCAGCGCGTGCATCGCGCAGGAGGCCGGCGAGCGCGCCGACATCTGCGCGACCGACGTGCCCAGCCGGACCTCGCGGGTGTCCGAGCCCCACCACGCCAGCGGCGTGAAGGCGTCCGAACCCCACGACTCGGCAGCGAAGACGGCGTCGAATCCGACCCGGTCGGCTTCGAGAACGAGTTCTTGGGCGTTCTGCGGTGGAGCGGCACCCCAGTACCCCAGCTGCAATCCTACTTTCACTTGTGGACCTCCCTTTCCCGGCCACCCGCGGACCCTTCCCATACTGCACCGGATATTGCCGGGATGGCGAGAACATGTTTCACTTCGGGTGTGACTGGGATCTCCGAACCGCTCAGCGCCCCGCTCAACATCGGCTTCGACTACACCCGTTCGCTCGGGACCGTGCACGGCCGATTCGCCACGTCGCTGCGCGATGGCGGCATCATCGGCGTGCGCGGCAGCGACGGCCGGGTGCACGTGCCGCCCATCGAATACGACCCGGACACCGCCGCCCCGCTGGACGACTTCGTCGAAGTCGGCAGCCAGGGCACGGTGGTGAGCTGGACCTGGATGCCCGAACCGCTGCCCGGCCAGCCGCTGGAGCGCGCGTTCGCCTGGGCGCTGGTGCGCCTCGACGGCGCCGACACCCCGCTGCTGCACGCCGTGGACGTGCCCGGCCCCGAGGCGATCTCCACCGGGATGCGCGTGCAGGTCCGCTGGGCGGCCGAGCGCGGCAACGGGATTCGCGACATCGCCTGCTTCGAACCCGCGGGCACCACCGAGCAGCTGGAACCGGCCGGGGGTGATCCGGTGACGATGCTGACCACGCCGGTGAACCTCGACTACACCCACTCCGCCTCCCCCGAGGAGAGCCGCTACCTGGAGGGGCTCTCCGAGGGACGGCTGCTGGGCCAGCGCTGCCCCGCGTGCGCGAAGGTCTACATCCCGCCTCGCGGCGCCTGCCCCACCGACGGCGTGCCCACGGTCGAGGAGGTGGAGCTGCCCGACACCGGGATCGTGACGACGTTCTGCATCGTCAACGTCCCGTTCCTGGGCCAGCGCATCAAGCCCCCGTACGTCGGCGCCTACATCCTGCTCGACGGCGCCGACATCGCCTTCCTGCACCTGGTCCTGGGCTGCGAGGCCGACCAGGTGCGGATGGGCATGCGGGTCAAGGCGTCGTGGAAACCCCGCGACCAGTGGGGCCACACGCTGGAGAACATCGACCACTTCGAACCGACCGGGGAACCGGACGCAGCGTTCGAAACCTACGCCCACCACCTGTGAAGGAGCTGGAATGACTGACGTCGCCGTCGTCGGCTTCGCACAGGCACCGAACGTGCGCGCCACCAACGGCACCACGAACGGTGTCGAGATGCTGGTCCCCATCTTCCAGGAGGTCTTCTCCCAGACCGGGCTGTCGAAGTCCGACATCGGCTTCTGGTGCTCGGGATCGTCGGACTACCTCGCCGGACGCGCCTTCTCGTTCATCGCCGCGATCGACGCGATCGGCGCGGTCCCGCCGATCAACGAGTCGCACGTCGAGATGGACGCCGCCTGGGCACTGTTCGAGGCGTGGGTGAAGATCCAGACCGGCGAGGTGGACACCGCGCTGGTCTACGGCTTCGGCAAGTCCTCGGCCGGGAACCTGCGCCGCACGCTGGCCCTGCAGCTCGACCCCTACTCGGTCGCGCCGCTGTGGCCGGACTCGGTGAGCATCGCCGGCCTGCAGGCCCGGATGGGGCTCGACGCCGGGGACTACACCGAGCAGGACATGGCCGAGGTCGCGGCGCGAAACCGCGCTTCCGCCAAGGGTAACCCGAGCGCGCAGATCTCCGGGGCGTTCGACCCGCAGGAGCTGCTGTCCGAGCCCTACCTCGCCGATCCGCTGCGCGCGCACGACTGCGCGCCGATCACCGACGGGGCGTCGGTGGTCGTGCTGGCCTCCGCCGAGCGCGCCCGGGAGATCCGCGAGCGGCCCGCCTACATCGGCGGGATCCAGCACCGCATCGAGTCCGGCAGCCTCGGCGCCCGCGACCTGCGACGTTCGGCCTCCACCGAGGCCGCCGGGTCGGCGCTGGGCACCGACGGGGTCGAGATCGCCGAGCTGCACGCGCCTTTCACCCACCAGGAGATCCTGCTGCGCCGGGCGCTCGGGCTGGGCGAGTCGGTGTCGGTCAACCCCTCGGGCGGGGCGCTGTGCGGGAACCCGATGTTCGCGGCCGGGCTGTCGCGGATCGGTGAAGCGGCCACGCAGGTCTTCGAGGGCAGGGCCGGGAAGGTGCTGGCGCACGCGACGAGCGGTCCCGCGCTGCAGCAGAACCTGGTGTGCGTGATGGAGGGACGAGCCTGATGGGCAAGCAGTTGGCGGCCGTGCTGGGTACCGGCCAGACCCACCACACCAGCAAGCGGCTGGACGTCTCGATGGCCGGGATGTGCCGCGAGGCGGTGGACCGCGCGATGGCCGACGCCGGGGTGGACTGGCCGGACATCGACGCGGTGGTGGTCGGCAAGGCACCGGACCTGTTCGAGGGCGTGATGATGCCCGAGCTGCACCTGGCCGACGCGCTGGGCGCGACCGGGAAACCGATGCTGCGGGTGCACACCGCGGGATCGGTAGGCGGATCCACCGGCAACGTGGCGGCGAGCCTGGTGCAGGGCGGCGTGCACAAGCGCGTGCTGGCGGTGGCGTTCGAGAAGCAGTCCGAGTCCAACGCGATGTGGGCGCTGTCGATCGTCCCGCCGTTCAGCATGCCGGTCGGGGCGGGAGCGGGCGGCTACTTCGCGCCGCACGTGCGCTCCTACATCCGCCGTTCCGGTGCGCCGACGCACACCGGGGCGATGGTGGCGGCCAAGGACCGGCGCAACGGTTCGCGAAACCCCTACGCGCACTTGAAGCAGCCCGACATCACGGTGGATTCGGTGATGTCCTCGCAGATGCTGTGGGACCCGATCCGCTACGACGAGACCTGCCCGTCCTCCGACGGGGCGTGCGCGGTGGTCATCGGCGACGAGGCCAGCGCGCACGGCCGCAAAGCGGCGTGGATCCACGCCACCGCGATGCGCACCGAGCCGACCACCTTCGCCGGCCGCGACCAGGTCAACCCGCAGGCGGGCAAGGACGCGGCGGCGGCGCTGTGGAAGCAGGCCGGGATCACCGATCCGCTGACCGAGGTCGACGCCGCCGAGATCTACGTGCCGTTCTCGTGGTTCGAGCCGATGTGGCTCGAGAACCTCGGTTTCGCCGCCGAGGGCGAGGGCTGGAAGCTCACCGAGGCGGGCGAGACCGCCATCGGCGGGCGCATCCCGGTCAACCCCTCGGGCGGGGTGCTGTCCTCGAACCCGATCGGCGCCTCCGGTCTGCTGCGCTTCGCCGAGGCGGCGCGCCAGGTCACCGGCGATTCCGGGGAGAACCAGGTCGACGGAGCCCGGATCGCGCTCGGCCACGCCTACGGCGGCGGTTCGCAGTACTTCTCCATGTGGGTCGTCGGATCGAACAAACCGGGAGCCTAGATGAAGTTCACGATGTCGGTGGCGATGACGCCGCTGGACCAGCTCGTCGAGCTCGCCCGCACCGCCGAGGAGTGCGGGTTCGCCTCGGTCGCGCTGCCGGATTCGCTGTTCTACTCCGAGAAGGTCTCCGCCGAGTACCCCTACACGCCCGACGGGTCCCGGATGTGGGACGCCGACACGCCGTGGGTGGATCCGCTGATCGCCACCGCGGCGATGGGCGCGGCGACCTCGCGGCTGCGATTCTACACCTCGGTGCTCAAGCTCGGCCCGCGCAACCCGGTCCTGCTGTCCCGGCAACTGGCCTCGGTCGCGTCGATGACCGGCAACCGCTTCGGCCTCGGGCTCGGGCTGGGCTGGGCGCCGGAGGAGTTCGAGTGGTGCGGCGCGCCATACGCCAAGCGCGGCGCGCGGGTCGACGAGATGATCGAGATCATCCGGCTGATCCTCGGCGGCGGGATGGTGGAGTACCACGGGAAGTTCTTCGACTTCGACAAGCTGCAGATCTCCCCCGCGCCGTCCGAGCCGATGCCGATCTACGTCGGCGGGCACACCGAGCCGGCGCTCAAACGCGCCGCGCGGGTGGGTGACGGCTGGGCCTCGGCGATGATGAAGCTCTCCGAGCTCCGGGAGACGATCGACCGGCTCGGCGAGCTGCGGGCCTCCTGCGACCGCGCCGACGTGCCCTTCGAGATCCAGGCGGTGTGCATCGACCGGTTCGGCGTCGACGGTTACCGCGAGCAGGCCGAGGTGGGCGTCACCGACGCGATCGTGGTGCCGTGGATCTTCGACGGGCACGGCTTCGACGCCCCGCTGGAGGCCAAGAAGGACTCCATCCGCAAGTTCGCCGCCGAAGTCATCGAGAACGTCTGAGGAGGCCGGAGATGAGCGGAGTGCACTGGAAGGCGACCCGCGAGCCGCATCCCGCCCGCGACGCCGCCATGGCGTCGATGGACGCGGTGTCGCGGGGCGCGAAGGACGAATGGCTCGCGCTGTTCGCCTCCGACGCGGTGGTGGAGGACCCGGTGGGACCGTCGGTGTTCGACCCCGACGGCCAGGGGCATCACGGGCGCGAGGGGATCTCGGCGTTCTGGGAGACCGCGATCGCCCAGGCCGAGCGCATCGAGTTCCACATCGACGACTCCTTCGCCTGCGGCAGCGAGGTCGCCAACACCGGCACGATCACCACCCACCTGCCCGACGGCTCGGCGATGGACGCCGAAGGCGTCTTCTCCTACCGCGTCAACGACGAGGGCCGCATCCAGGCCCTCAGGGCCTTCTGGGAGTTCGACCGCGCGGTCGCCACCCTGCACTGATCCCGAACTCAACGGAGCCGTTCCCCGCGCGGGGAACGGCTCCGTTGGGTTAGGGCAACTCGACAACCAGCCCACACCCCCCAACAGCTCGACCCGCCCAGTCGCGATGACGCGACACCCCCACCACGAGCAACACCCCACACC
>NZ_SMKS01000112.1:0-10431 GCF_004348435.1 Saccharopolyspora terrae
GTTCTGGGGCGGACGGGTGGGGTGGTGCCGTCGTCAGTCGGCCAGCCAGACCGCTGTGTCGGTGGGTAGGTGGTTGTCGGTGAGGTCGTTGCTGGTGAGGAGGATCCGGTTGCGGTCGGGTAGCGGCTGGCGGTTGCCGGACATGTTGACCACGCAGGTGAAGCCGGGTTCGCGGCGGAACGTGAGGACGCCGCTGGGGGAATCCAGCCAGCGCATCCCGCCTTCGCCCAGCGCGTCGAGCTCGCGCCGCAGGCGCAGGGCCGCGCGGTAGAGCTCCAGCGTCGAGGCGGCATCGCCGTCCTGCGCCTCGGCGGTGCGGTCGCGCCAGTCAACGGGCTGGGGGAGCCAGGGCTCGGCGGACCCGGTGGGGCCGAAGCCGAACGGCGGCGTCGAACCCGACCACGGCATCGGAACCCGGCAGCCGTCGCGACCTCGCTCGGTGCGACCCGAGCGCTCCCACATCGGGTCCTGCAGGGCCTCCTCGGGAAGATCTTCGACCTCCGGCAGCCCGAGCTCCTCGCCCTGGTAGACGTAGGCGCCGCCCGGCAGCGCGAGCATCAGCAGCGCCGCCGCCCGCGCACGGCGGGTCCCGCGGTCCAGGTCCGGTTCGGCGAGGACCAGCTCGTCCTCGCCGATCGCGCGCTGGTCGTGCGGCACCCACGCGGTCTCCCTGCCGTACCGGGTCACGTGCCGGGGCACGTCGTGGTTGGACAGCACCCACGTCGGGGGTGCACCTACGGCGGTCAGGCTCGCCATCGTCGAGTCGATGACCTCGCGCATCCGCTCCGGGCTCCACGGGCACTTCAGGAAGTCGAAGTTGAACGCTGTGTGCAGGCCACCCGGCCGCAGGTACCGGGCGAGCCGCTCCGGCGACGGTGCCCACGCCTCGGCGACGAACTTGCGCTCGCCCGGGTACTCGTCGGCGATGCGGCGCCACCGGCGGTAGATCTCGTGCACCTCATCGCGGTCCCAGTGCGGATGCGCGAGGCGCTCGTCCGGTTCGCCGGTCAGGTCCGGCAACTCCGGGTCCTTGACCAGGCCGTGGGCGACGTCGATGCGGAAGCCGTCCACGCCGCGGTCGAACCAGAACCGCAGGACGTCGGCGAACTCGTCGTGGACCTCGGGGTTCGCCCAGTTCAGGTCGGGTTGTTCGGGTGCGAACAGGTGCAGGTACCACTCCCCGTCGGCCACCCGGGTCCAGGCGGGACCGCCGAACACCGACCGCCAGTTGTTCGGCGGCCGATCCCCGTCGGCGCCCAGGCCGGGCCGGAAGACGTAGCGCTGCCGTTCCGGAGCGCCCGGCCCGGCGGCCAGCGCGTCCTGGAACCACCGGTGCTGGTCGGAGGTGTGGTTGGGCACGATGTCCGGGATGATGCGCAGCCCGTGCTCGTGCGCGTCGGCGATCAGCTTCTCCGCGTCGGCGAGGGTGCCGAAGCGCGGGTCGATGTCGCGGAAGTCGGCCACGTCGTAGCCCGCGTCGGCCTGCGGCGAGCGGTACCACGGGTTGATCCACAACGCGTCGACGCCCAGATCCCGCAGGTAGGGCAGCTTCGACCGGATGCCCTCGATGTCGCCCATCCCGTCGCCGTCACCGTCGGCGAAGCTGCGGATGTAGACCTGGTAGATCACCGCGTCGCGCCACCACGGGCGGTCGTCAGAGTGCTTGTGCTGCAACGGTTCTCCCTCTCCGAATCCGGTCATTTGAGCCCGCCTGAGGTCAGGCCGGCGATGATGCGGCGCTGGAAGATGAGCACCGCGAGGACCAGCGGGACGGTGACGATCACGCCCGCCGCCATCTGGGTGCCGAAGGGCTGTTCGTGCCCCTGCGCGCCGACGAACTTCGAGATGGCGACCGTGACGGTCTGCATCTCCTTCTCGTTGACCATGGTCAGCGCGATGATGAACTCGTTCCAGGCCATGATGAAGGTCAGGATCGCCGTGGTGAACACGCCGGGCGCGGCCAGCGGGACGATCACCTTGCGGAATGCCTGACCGGGCGTGCAGCCGTCCACCATCGCCGCCTGCTCCAGCTCCACCGGCATCTGGCGGAAGAACGTCGTCAGGTTCCACACCGCCAGCGGCAGCGCGAACGACAGGCTCGGCAGCACCATCGCCTGGTAGGTGTTGATCCAGCCGATGTCGGTGAACAGCTTGAGCAGCGGCACGATCAGCGAGATCCCCGGGAACATCGAGCAGGCGATGATCAGCGCCAGCACCGCGTTCTTGCCGCGGAAGTGCAGCCGCGCCAGGGCGTAGGCGGTCGTCATGCCGATCACCAGGGTCAGCAGCGTCGTCACCGAGGCGACCACGAGGCTGTTCAGCAGCGCCCAGCCGAACCCGACGTCGGGGGCGAAGACGGCGCGGAAGTTCTCCAGCGACCACACCGCGGGCAGCGGGCTGAGGTCGAACTGGTCGGACGGGCGCCGGAACGCGGTGGCCGCCATCCAGTAGAACGGCGCCAGGCAGTACAGGACGATCACCGCGACGCCCACGTGCGGCAACCAGCGCTTCCACGATCGGACCGAGTGCGAATGCGTCATCACGCCACCGCCTTTCGGGTTCTCCGCGCGGATTTCACCTGCGAGCGCGCTTCTCCCAGCAGGTCCGCGCCCAGCAGCTTGACGAAGGCGAAGGCCACGACGGCGACGTAGCAGAACATGATCGTCGCGTAGGCCGCCGCGGGCCCGTACCGCACGTTGGTGGCCTCCTGCCAGGCCAGCATCGACAGCGTCTCCACCGATTCCTTCTGCTGCCCGATCAGCACGAACGGCAGGTCGAACATGCGCAGCGAGTCGAGCATCCGGAACAGCACCGCCACCAGCAGCGCCGGACGCACCAGCGGGAGCGTGATGTGCGCGAACCGCTGCCAGGCGGTGGCGCCGTCGACCCGCGCGGCCTCGAACACGTCGCGCGGGATCACCTGCAGGCCCGCCAGCACCAGCAGGCCCACGAAGGGCGCGGTCTTCCACACCTCGGCCACGATCACCGCCAGCTTCGCCGGTCCGCCGTCGGCGCTCCAGAGCACCTGCGTTCCGAGCATCGCGTTGACCACGCCGTCGGAGGCGAAGATCCACCGCCACAGCAGCGCCGAGACCGCGGTCGGGATCGCCCACGGCACCAGCACGCTCGCGCGCACCAGACCGCGCCCGCGGAACGCCCGGTGCATGATCAGCGCCATCGCCACGCCGAGCGCCGCTTCCAGGACCACCGTCGTCGTGGTGAAGAAGGTGGTGTTCCACATGGCGTTCCAGAACCGCGCGGCGGCGGGACCGGTGAACACCTCGGCGTAGTTGCCGAGCCCGGCGAACTGCTCGCCCTCGACCACGAACCCCTCGGCGTCGACGCCCTGCCCCTCGGTGAACAGCGACTGCCGCAGCGCCGCGACGATCGGGTAGACCACCACCAGACCGAGCACCAGCAACGTCGGCGACACCAGCATCCCGGCCAGTCGCGCGACGGCGGCGGCCTGGGGCGACTTCCGCCTGCGGCGATCGCGCGCCGCGAGGCGCCCGGACGAGGGCGCGGCGGCGGATTCCACTTCTGTCGTCATCATCTACCTCCCCGAGTCCCGGGGCGGCGCCGCGAACCGGCGCCGCCCCGCGCGCTCACTGCTGTCCGGTCAGCTCCTGGAGCCGGGCCTGCAGATCGGCCAGCGCCTGCTCGGACGACTTCTCACCGCGCAACGCCGCGTAGGCGTGCTCCTGGATCACGTCGGTCACCTCGCCGTACTTGACCACCCGGGGACGCGGCTCGGCGCCCTCGATGGACCTCTTCAGCAGCGGCAGGTACGGGTACTTGGCCTGCATCGACGGGTCGTCGTAGAGCGCGCTGCGGGTCGGCGCCAGCGAACCCTGGTCCAGCCGCAGCCGTTGCTGCTCGGGGGCGGTGGCGAACTTGATGAAGTCGACCGCGGTGGCCTTGTTCTTGGCGAACGAGGAGATCGCCAGGCTGTGCCCGCCGAGGCTGGACACACCGGGACCGGCGACGCCGGGCAGCGGCGCGACGTCGAACTTTCCCGCCACGCCGGAAGAACCGTCGGTCTTGACCGCGTGCGAGTACTGGCTCGGCCAGGCGCGGCTGAACAGGATCTTGCCTTCCATGAAGGCCCGGCGCGTCTCGGTCTCCTTGTACGTGATCGCCTCGCGAGGGATCGTCCCGGAGCGGAATCCGTCGATGAGCGCGTCCAGACCGCGCTTGGCCTCGGGCGTGTTGACGTTGGGCTTGCCGCTCGGGTCGGTGATCACGCCGCCCGCGCCGTGCACCGCCTCGGCGAAGTTGACCGTGAGCCCCTCGTACTTCTCGTACTGCCCCGCGAAGCAGGACATCCCGGCGGCCTCCGGCAGGGCGAGCACCTTGTCGCAGACCTGGCGCATCTCGTCCCACGTCGTCGGGGGCTGCGCACCGGCTTTGGCCAGCAGGTCCTTGCGGAAGTAGAGCATCGCGCCGTCGGAGGTGGCGGGGACGCCGTAGAGGCGGTCGCGGTACAGCGAGGTCTCGACGGTGGTCGGCACGAACTGGTCGATGCCGAACTGCTCCCGGGGAAGTTCGGTGATCCAGCGGTTCGCGGCGAACTCCGCGGTCCAGACGTTGTCGAGGTCGAGCACGGTGAACGCGTCGGACTTGGTCTGCGCGTTCTGCACCATCTGCTGGCGCTGGTCGTCGGCGGAGGAGGAGAGCTCGATGAAGCGGACCTGCTCGTCGGGGTGCGCCTTGTTCCACGCCTCCACGATCTTGGGGTTGACGCTCTCCTCGTCCTTGCCCGCCACGAAGGTGATCGGGCCGCGGCCTTCGAGCGCCGCCGAGGGCTCGTTGGTGGCCGAACCGCCGCAGCCGGCGGTCAGTGCGGCGGTGCACGTCAGCACCGCGGCGATCGCTAACCGGTTTCTCTGTCTCATGTCACTCTCCATTGAGGACTCATCGAGCGCACGGGGTTCCGCCGCGCGATGCTCCGGATCGATCCAGCGGCATCGTGCGGTCGTTCGGTCTTCGATTCGTCGAATTGCGCCGGGCGCGATGCGCCCGATGTCAGATCGCCAGCGAACGGCAGGCTCTCACCTGCGCTTACCAGCCTCCTTCTTCATCTCCTCACCATTCCGCGCTGCTGCGCGGAGGAGCCGTTGAACCGCGCACCACGAGTTCGATCGGAACAGGTACGACGGTGCTTTCGCGGGAATTCGCTTCCAATTGGTCGATCAACAATCGCGCGGCCGTGGCCCCTTGGGCGCGCACCGGCTGCGCGACGGTGGTCAGGTCCACGTACTCGCTCATCTCGTGGTCGTCGAAACCCACGATCGACATGTCCGCCGGCGTCGACCGCCCGTGCCTGCGCAGCGAGCGCAACGCGCCCATGGCGAGCTCGTCGGCGTAGGCGAAAACGGCAGTGGGCTGGTGGCTTTCGGCCAGCAGCCGGTCCATCGCGCGCTCACCGCCCGCGATGGAGAACTCGCCGGGAACCATCCACTCCGGGCGTTGTTCGACGCCGTTGTCGTGGAGGGTCTGCAGGAACGCCTCGCGGCGGATGATCGGCGCGATGGCGCCCAGCGGTTTCGGTTCCAGTCCCTGGATCATCGCGATGTCGCGATGCCCGAGGTTGATCAGGTGCTGCACGGCCAGCCGGGTGCCGAGCCGGTCGTCGATGTGCACCGAGCTGAACCCCTCGGCGTCGTGCCCGACGAGGCCCAGCGGCATGTCCAGCCCGCGCAGCCGGTCGGCTTCCTGCTCGGTGAGGTCCATCGAGAGCACCAGCACCGCGTCCACCCGCCCGCGCACCGGCAGTTCGCGGAAGAACCGCTCGCGGGATTCGACGTCTCCGGCGGTGTAGAGCATCAGGTCGTAGCCGGCGGCCCGCAGGACCTGCTCGGCACCGCCGATGATCTGCCCGAAGAACCACCGCCACACGAACGGGACGACGACTCCGATGCAGAGCGTGCGCCCGGTCGCCAACCCGGACGCCGAGCGGGAGATCGAGTAGTCGAGTTCGGCGGCCAGCTCGGCGATGCGCTGCCGCGTGCGGTCCGACACCCCGGAGCGCCCGCGCAGCGCGCGCGACACCGTCGACGGCGAGACGCCGGCTCGCCGCGCGACCTCCTCGATGCCGACCACTGGCCCTCCCTCGATCGATCCGCTGTCCAGATCGCGAGGAATGTACTGTGGCCTGAGTCTCATGCGCAAGCGTTTGCGTTCACCCCGGTGAGAAGGCTGCTGCATATGCCCTGTGACCAGGTGTTTCAGTCGCGCAAACGCCGCTTCGAAGCGGACGGGAGGCCTCCGCGGGTGCCCTCAGCCGCCGAAGCGGCGGCGGGCCTCGTCGATGTCGGCGATGTGGCGGTGGGTCCACTCGCACATGGCGTCGACGGTCGCCAGCAGACCCCGGCCCGGCCCGGTGAGGGTGTACTCGACGCGCGGCGGCACGGTGGGGTGCGCGGTCCGCTCGGCGAGCCCGTTGCGCTCCAGCATGCGCAGGTTCTGGGTGAGCATCTTGTGGCTGATGCCCTCGACCTCGGTCCGCAGCTCGCTGAACCGCAGGGTGCGATCACCGAGCGCTTCGATGATCAGCAACGCCCACTTGTTGGCGACGTCGGAGAAGATCTCCCGCGCCAGCGAATCCGCCCGCCGCAGATCGGCTTCGTCCGCCGAGTCGCTGAACTGCTTGGTCACCATGAGGTTCCTCAGTAACGAAAAAGTGCGTTCTTCCACGTCAGCGCTCACTCTCCTACGGTTTCCCAGTAACCACAAGAGAGCGAGGACTTGATATGGCCATCACTCTGACCAACGCACCCGGACTGCCCGAGGTCGACATCTACCGGCACGTCTCGATCGCGACGGGAACGAAGCTCGTGCACATCTCCGGCCAGGTCTCCTGGGACGCCGACGGCGCGACGGTCGCGGAAGGCGACCTCGCCGGGCAGATCGTGCAGTGCTACCTCAACGTCGGAAAGGCGCTCGAGGCGGCCGGCGGCACCTTCGACGACGTCGCGAAGCTGACCTTCTACGTCGTGGACTGGACCCCGGACAAGATGCCCCAGGTCCTCGACGGGATCGCCCGAGCAGCAGAGGCTCTCGGCACCGCACCGGTGCCCCCGGCCTCGTTGTTCGGCATCGTCGCGCTCGACGTCCCGGAACACCTCGTCGAGATCGAGGCCACCGCGGTCCTGAAGTGACGGCCAGGTTCACCGGGGAGTTGTCGATCAAGCGGCAGGTCTGTGAACAGGACGATAACGTTCCTCCGAACGGGTGTACACGCACTCGTCGGGGTGACATTTTTCGGATCATGTCGCAGATCCGCCGTCGGTCGTTGATCAAGGCCGGTGGGGTGCTCGCCGGTGCGATGAGCATCGGTGGGCTGACCGCCACCGCATCCGCCTCCGGCTCGGTGTTCGCCCACGGCATCGCCACCGGTGACCCGACCCCGGACGGCGTCGTGCTGTGGACGCGGGTCACCCCGGAGCCGGGCGCGCTGCCGGGTTCCGGCGTCGGCGCGGCCTGCGCCGTGGACTGGGAGGTCGCCGCCGACGAGGGTTTCGCGAACGTGCTCGCGCGCGGCTCGCTGATCACCGGGGCGTGGCGCGACCACACGGTCAAGGTCGACGTCGCCGGTCTTCCCGCCGGGCAGTGGCTCTGGTACCGCTTCCGGGCGCTGGGCGAGGTGTCGCGGACAGGCCGGACCCGCACCGCGCCCGCCGCGGACGAACCGCTGCAGCGGCTGCGGGTCGGGGTGGTGTCCTGCTCGAACTGGCAGGCCGGTCACTTCGCCGCCTACCGCCACCTCGCTGCGCGCGGCGACCTCGACGCGGTGCTCCACCTAGGTGACTACCTGTACGAGTACGCGCCCGGCGAGTTCCAGGCCCGCGACGTCGTGGTGCGCCCGCACGACCCGCCGGTGGAGATGACGACCCTGGAGCACTACCGGCGTCGCCACGCCCAGTACAAGACCGACCCCGACCTGGCCGATCTGCACGCCTCGGTGCCCTTCGTGGTCACCTGGGACGACCACGAATCCGCCAACGACGCGTGGTCCGGTGGAGCCGAGAACCACACCGAGGGCGCGGAAGGTTCCTGGACCGACCGCAGGTCGGCGTCGCAGCGCGCCTACGCCGAGTGGATGCCGGTGCGCTACGAACCCGGCGGTGTCCTGCACCGGCGGCTGCGCTTCGGCACGTTGGCCGAACTGTCCATGTTGGACCTGCGCAGCCACCGGAGCCAGCAGGTCGCCACACCGCTGGACCCGGGGATCGGCGATCCGGGGCGCACCATCACCGGTGACGAGCAGATGCGCTGGCTGACCGGCGGTCTCGCGAACTCCACGGCCCAGTGGAAGCTGATCGGCAACCCGGTGATGATCGCGCCCGTGCGGTTCCCCTCGACGCTGTCGGTCGAGGAACGCCGCGCCCTCGGCGAGCTCACCGGCACCCCGGAGGTCCAGGGGCTGCCCTACAACGTCGACCAGTGGGACGGGTACACCGCCGACCGCGACGAGGTCCTCGGGCTGCTGCACGAGCGGGGGATCACCGACACCGTCTTCCTCACCGGCGACATCCACTCGGCGTGGGCGGCCGAACTGCCCCACTCGCCCGCGACCTACCCGCTGGACCGCAACTCCGTGGGCACCGAGCTCGTGTGCACATCCGTGACCAGTGACAACCTCGACGACATCCTGCGCGTCCCGCCGCGCACCGCCTCAGTCGCGGTGGAGGCGGCGATCCGGGCCAACAACCCGCACGTGAAGCACCTGGACTTCGACTCGCACGGCTTCTCGGTCCTGGACGTCACCGCGGAACGCGTCCAGATGGACTGGTTCGCGCTGGACGACCGCACCCAGCCGTCCACCGGTGCCCAGCGCACCGTCTCGTTCGAGGTGCCCGCGGGAAGCCAGCAGGTGCACCAGGTTTCGGAGGGAATCCGGTGAATTCGCTGAACCGCCGCAGCTTCCTGCGCGCCGCCGGTGCCGGTGTGCTGATGTCGGCGTCGTCCCCGGCCGCCTGGGCGGCGGACGCCAAGCAGCTGCGCGCCTACGCGCTCGTCGTCGACGGGTGCCGGCCCGAGGAGATCAGCCCGGTGCTCACCCCTCGGCTGCACGAGCTCCGCGAGAGCGGGACGTCGTTCCCGGCGGCGCGATCGCTGCCGGTGATGGAGACGATCCCGAACCACGTGATGATGATGAGCGGCCTGCGCCCGGACCGCACCGGTGTCCCGGCCAACTCGGTGTTCGACCGCGCCGAAGGCCAGGTCCGGACCCTCGACCGCGCCTCCGACCTGCGGGCCGAGACGCTGCTGGAGCTCTTGCGCGGCCACGGCAAGGTCACCGGGAGCGTGCTGAGCAAGGAGTACCTCCACGGCATCTTCGGCACCCGGGCGACGGTTCGCTGGGAGCCGGAGCCGATCGTGCCGATCAGCGGCCACGCGCCGGACGCGTTCACCGCCGAGGCGCTGGTGTCCGTGGTGGACAGCGCGGATCCGGACCTGGTGTTCGCGAACTTCGGCGACGTTGACCGCGTCGGCCACACCGACCTGACCGGCACCACGCTGCGCGCCGCCCGCACGGGGGCGCTGGCCTCAGCGGACGCCCAGGTGGGCCGCTTCGTCGACCACCTGCGCAGCACCGGGCGGTGGGAGAGCAGCGTGCTGCTGGTCCTCGCCGACCACTCGATGGACTGGTCGCTGCCGCATCGCGTGATCTCGCTGCGCCCGGTCCTCGACGCCGACCCGGTGCTGGCGGGCCGCACCGAGATCGCCCAGAACGGTGGCGCGGAACTGCTCTACTTCACCGGCCCCGACGCCGAACGCCCCGCGGCCGTGCAGCGCATGCGCGCACTGGCGGAGGCGACCGAGGGCGTGCTGTCCGTCCACGACCCCGCCGAACTCCGCCTCGGCCCGGAAGCCGGTGACCTGGTGGCCTACTGCGAAGAGGGCTGGCGCTTCACCGACCCGGAGCTGGTCTCCAACCCGATCCCGGGCAACCACGGCCACCCGGTCACCGAACCCATCCCGTTCTTCATCGCCGGAGGCCACTCCGCGGTCCGCCGAGGCACTTCGTCCCCAGCCCCGGCGACCACTGCCGACGTCGCACCGACCCTCGCCGCCCTCTTCGGCCTCCCCACCACCCACTACGACGGCACACCCCGCACCGAAGCCTTCAACCCCACCACCGCCTGACCGGACCCCACCCAGTCACCTCGCTCGTTGCCACCACGGATACCGGATCCGACCGGCACGTCGCGTTCCGCACCGGGTTTCACGAATACCGCAGTAATCCGGGTCCTGAATACCGCAGTAATCCGGGGGCGGAATACGGCGGTAATCCGGGTCCCTGAGAGCCTGTTCCTGAACTTGATCTTGGGTGGTGGGTGGGTGCGGGCATGAGAAGGGACTCCTGGTAGATCGGTTGATGCCTAGTCATCCGCTCTACCGAGGAGTCCCGAGGTGTCATCGTGC
>NZ_SMKS01000113.1:0-10233 GCF_004348435.1 Saccharopolyspora terrae
GTCGTGGGGGCCGGGCAGGTCCAGGCGCGCGGCGAGCTCGTCGTCGGCGGCGCGGAACTCCTGCACCTCGCCCCAGGTCTGCAGGGCATCGAGCACGTCGTCCGACGCGGCCGCACCGTGCAGCCAGGCGGACGACCAGACAACCAAAGTGGCGCTTGGGCATGGCACGTCGGTAGAGGGTACGGATCGAAAACCCTTGCCGCGCCCGGGGGGAGGTGTGGTGTGACTCCGCCCATGGGGCGGTTGCGCGGCGTGGCGGCACGACGGTCGGCCACGATCGGATTACCGTGTCCGATCGTGCGGTCGGTTGATTATGGACGGGACATCCTGTCGGGCTCGCGGCGAAAGAAGGTGCCGGAGGTCCCGGCTGAACCGGGTGTGGTGGTCGAGGACCCGGCCAGCGGGTTCTGCGGTGCGGTGCTGCGGGTGGAGAAGGACAACGTCGTGCTGGAGGACCGGCACGGCAAGCAGCGCCTGTTCCCGATGCGCCCGGCCGCGTTCCTGTTCGAGGGCAAGCCCGCGACGCTGGTGCCGGCGCGCACGAGCGCCCCGGCGGCTCCGGCGCGGTCGGCATCGGGTTCGGTGAAGGTGGAGGGTCTGCGGGCCCGCACGGCGCGCGGCAGCCGGATCTGGGTGGAGGGCATTCACGACGCCGAGCTGGTCGAGCGGATCTGGGGTCACGACCTGCGGGTGGAAGGCGTCGTCGTCGAGCCGCTGCACGGCGTGGACGACCTGCCGGGGTTGCTGGCCGAGTTCGGGCCGGAGCCGGGTCGCCGGGTCGGGGTTCTGGTGGACCACCTGGTGGCGGGCAGCAAGGAATCGCGGTTGGTGAAGGGCATCACCGACGAGCACGTGATGATCACCGGTCACCCGTACGTGGACATCTGGGAGGCGGTCAAGCCCGCCGCGGTGGGGATTGGCGAGTGGCCGACGGTGCCGCGCGGGCAGGACTGGAAGCAGGGCGTGTGCTCGCGGCTGGGCTGGGGCGAGCCGGCGGAGGGCTGGCGGCGGGTGCTGGCCGGTGCCTCCGGCTTCCGCGACGTCGAGACGCCGCTGCTGACCGCGGTGGAACAGCTGATCGACTTCGTCACCGCGGAGGGGTGATCCGGCGGTCACACGTTGATCACGTGGGCTGAAATGCCAGTGGCGGCTGGGGCGGGCGTGCCACGATGGGAGCATGACTCCTGCGCTGCTGTGGCTGATCGCCGGGGTGCTGCTCATCGGCGCCGAGGTCCTGTCCGGAGACTTCGTGCTGGTCATGATCGGCGCCGCGGCTCTGGGGGCCGCCGGTAGTTCGGCGCTGGGCATGCCCTTGGGCGTGGACGTCGCGGTGTTCGCGGTCCTGGCCCTGGGACTGGTGGTGCTGGCCCGGCCTGCGCTCAAGCGGCGCATGACCGAGCAGCGCGAGCTCAAGACCAACGTGGACGCCCTGGTGGGCAAGCAGGCGCGCGTGGAATCCACAGTGGATGCGCAAGGGGGTCAGGTCCGCATCGACAACCAGTTGTGGTCGGCGCGGGCCTTGGACGAGACGCAGGTTTTCGAGGCCGGTCGCACGGTCACCGTCATGGAGATCGCGGGCGCCGCAGCGGTGGTGTGGGCCGAGCCCTGAGGGAGATGAGACTTCGTGCAGATGGCTGAAGTGATCGTGCTGGTGGTCGTGGTGCTGCTGGTGCTGATCGTCGCGGTGAAGTCCGTGATGGTCGTGCCGCAAGCGCAGTCGGCGGTGGTGGAGCGGCTGGGCCGGTTCCGGACCGTTGCCGAGCCGGGGTTGAACATGCTGGTGCCGTTCTTCGACCGGGTTCGGGCGCGCATCGATCTGCGCGAGCAGGTGGTGTCGTTCCCGCCGCAGCCGGTGATCACCCAGGACAACCTGACCGTCTCGATCGACACGGTGGTGTACTTCCAGGTCACCGATGCGCGGGCGGCGGTCTACGAGATCTCCAACTACATCGTGGCGGTGGAGCAGCTGACCACCACGACGCTGCGCAACGTGGTCGGTGCGATGAGCCTGGAGGAGACGCTGACCTCCCGGGATGCGATCAACACGCAGCTGCGCGGGGTGCTGGACACCGAGACCGGCCGGTGGGGCATTCGGGTGGCGCGGGTGGAGCTCAAGGCGATCGATCCGCCGCCGTCGATCAAGGACTCGATGGAGAAGCAGATGCGCGCCGATCGGGAGAAGCGCGCGATGATCCTCAACGCCGAGGGCACCCGGGAGTCGGCGATCAAGACCGCCGAGGGGCAGAAGCAGTCGGCGATCCTGGCGGCGGAAGGCCAGAAGCAGGCGGCGATCCTCGAGGCCGAGGCCGACCGGCAGTCGAGCATCCTGCGGGCGCAGGGTGAGCGGGCCAGCCAGTACCTGCAGTCGCAGGGGCAGGCCAAGGCGATCGAGAAGGTCTTCGCGGCGGTCAAGCGGGCCAAGCCGACCCCGGAGCTGCTGGCCTACCAGTACCTGCAGACGTTGCCGCAGATGGCGCAGGGCGATGCCAACAAGGTGTGGGTGGTGCCCAGCGACTTCGGCAAGTCGTTGGAGGGATTCGCTCGCATGCTCGGTGAGCCGGGCGATGACGGGGTGTTCCGCTACGAGCCGTCGCAGGACACCAGCGACGCTCCGCCGGCCGAGGCGGTGGAGGAGTCGGTGCAGGCGTGGTTCGACACCTCCACCAACCCCGAGGTCGCCGAGGCGGTGCGTGCGGCGGAGGCGGTGGCCCGCAAGGAGGTTCCGCCGGCGAACATGGCGCAGCCGCCGGAACAGGGCTGAGGCAGCGCTCGTCACGTCCCGGTGCCGGTCATCCGGCGCCGGGACGTACTCGTTGGGCGGGTGCGGTGATGGGAGTGAACGGCTGCGCGCCCTCGCGGGCGGCAGCGTAGGTGGCCACGGCGCCCTGGGCGTTGCCGTAGGGGTCGCGCAGCACGCCGAACACTCCGGGGAAGACCCGGGTCTGGCCGTCGCGGCAGACCACCGGCAGGTTGATGGGATTGCCTTCGAGGTCGGCGTGGGCGGTGCGCATGGCGCGGTGGCATCCCGCCCAGTGCGCCTGCTGGTGCTCGGCGGGAACGATGAGGTCCAGGGTGGCGCCGACGGCTTCGCTGGCGGGGTGGCCGAAGAGTAGTTCGGCGTCGGCGTTGAAGTGCACGATCGTGCCGCTGGCGTCGGCGATGACCAAGGCTGAGCGGTGCTCGATGTCGTTCATGGCCAGATGATGCGGCCGGAGGATCAGCGCCTTCCGGAACACCCTGTTGATGGTCAATAGCCTCGGTGATTTCAGTGCTAGCCGAAATCAATGCTCCACATCGCACCCTTCCGCGCACCTGACACCAGAAAAAACCGGCTTCAGGCGTCGTCGGTCGGGTCGAGGTAGGAGCCGCCTGCGATGCCGAGGGCGCGGACGGTGCCCAGGAGGTGTTCGCGGAGCTGCTTCTTGGCGAGCTCGGCGTCGCCTTCGGCGAGGGTGTGGGCGAGTTGGGCGTGCTGGTGGGTGATGCGCTCGCGCGTGGAGTGGGTGCGTGCGGTGGAGGTGATGCGCATCTGCTTGTCGCGCAGGGTGTTGTAGAGGTCGGTGACGACCGGGTTGCCCGCGGCGCCGACCATGGTGGCGTGGAAGGCGCGGTCGGCGACGTGCATCTCGGCGTCGCTGAGGTCGGTGCCGTCGCAGGCGGGGTGGCCGGCGAGTTCGCGGCCGATGGCGGTCATCGCCTCGGGGCCTTCGATGGCGAGCTTGTCGATGGCGAAGCTCTCCAGCGCCAGGCGGGCCTCGATCACGGCGCGGGCTTCGGCCGCGCTGACGGGCACGACCAGGGCGCCGCGCTTGGGGTAGAGCTTGAGGAACCCCTCCGATTGCAGGCGCAGGAACGCCTCGCGGACCGGTGTGCGCGACATCTGGAGGGCGTTGGCCACTTCTCCCTCGCTGAGCAGCTCGCCGTCGGGGAAGCTGCCGTCGAGGAGTCCGGCCTTGACGTGCTGGTACGCGCGGTCGGCCGCCGGCGTCTCGGATGCTGTTGCGCTCGACACGTGAGCATCCTACTTCCACCCCTCTTGTATCTATGATGGATACAAGTCTTTTCCAGGGGAGGGGTCGCAGTTGTCCACGACGGTCGAAGCGCCACCGCAGCAGGCGGGCGCCCAGCGGCGAGGACCTGGTAGCCGCATGGCGTGGCTGGTCTGGGGTGTGGGAGCGCTGTGCTACTGCGCCGCGCTGTTCCACCGCGCCGGGCTCGGTGTCGCCGCGCCCGAGGCGGTGCAGCGCTTCGACGCCGGTCCGGGCGTGCTGGCGCTGTTCTCCGCGCTGCAGCTGGGCGTCTACCTGGTGCTGCAGATCCCGGCCGGGCTGCTGGCCGACCGCCTCGGGCCGCGCAAGGTCATCACCGGCGGCATGATCGCGCTGGCGGTCGGCTCGGCGGTGTTCGCGCTGAGCGGTTCGATCGTCGGCGGGATCGCCGGGCGGATGCTCATCGGTTTCGGTGACGCGTTCATGTTCACCAACGTGCTGCGGCTGGCCGCGCACTGGTTCCCGCCGCACCGCTACGGCAAGGTCGCCGCGCTGACCGGTCTGGCCGGCGGGCTCGGGCAGGTCGTGTCCACGCTGCCGCTGAGCCTGTCGCTGCACTCGCTGGGGTGGGTGCCGACGTTCCTGGGCGCTGCGGCGCTGACCGCGGCGCTGGGGCTGGCGGCCGCGCTGATCATCCGCGACCGCGACTCCTCGGCGCACGCCCACGTCGCCGAGTCCGAGCCGGTGTCGGAGCGGATCCGGCACAGCCTGCGGGCGGTGGCCGCGCAGCGCGGCACCAAGCACGCGTTCTGGACGCACTTCGTGCTCATGGCGCAGTTCGTCGCGATCACCACGTTGTGGGGCGGGCCGTGGCTCAGCGCCGCGCAGGGGCACGGCCGGTCGGAGGTCGGGTCGCTGCTGCTGGTGAGCGTGGCCGGGTTCATCGCGGGGTCGTGGTTGGCCGGGCAGTACGTGTCGGGGCGTCCGCGCCGCCGGGAGCGCTACACGTTCGGGTTGTCCTCGATGGTCGTGGTCGTGTGGGCGGTGATGGTCGGCTGGCCGGGCGTGTTGCCGATGCCGGTGCTGGTGGTGGCGTTGCTGGCGGTCGGTGTGGCCGGTGGTGCGGCGATGCTGGCCTTCGACGGTGCGCGCACGGCCAACGCCGAGCACCGCTCCGGTACTGCCACAGGTGTGGTGAACATGGGTGGTTTCAGCGCTGCGGTGCTGATCCAGCTGCTGGTCGGTGGTGTGCTGGAGCTGGTGTCGGAGTTGGATCCGGCGGTGGGGTACCGGTGGGCGTTCGCGCCGGTGCTGGCGCTGCTGGTGATCGGTACCGCTTCGCAGTGGTGGTCGCGGGACCGCGCCCTGCGGTGAGCTTGCGGCGTTAGCCTCGGGTGCGTGGTCGGCCAGCGGCGGTCGGCGTGGCTTGGAGGCGTGTGGCGTGAATGGGGAACTGCACAACCTGGTCGGTGGCGAGTCGGTGGCGGCGCTGGATGGTGCGACGTTGCCGGTGGTGGATCCCAGCACGGGTGAGCAGTACGCGACGGCGCCGTTGACGCGCTGGGCGGATGTCGATGCGGTGATGCCGGTGGCGGCCGGGGCGTTCGAGTCCTGGTCGCAGGCCACGCCGAGGCGTCGGCAGGAGGCGTTGCTGGGCATCGCCGATGCGGTGGAGGCGCGCAGCGAGGAGCTGGTGCTGGCCGAGTGCCGCAACACCGGCAAGCCGTTCGAGGTGGTGCGGGCGGAGGAGCTGCCGATGGCGGTGGATCTGCTGCGGTTCTACGCGGGTGCGGCTCGGGTGGAGAGTGCTACCGCGGGTGGTGAGTACCGGGAGGGGCACACGTCGTTCACGCGGCGGGAGCCGATCGGGGTGTGCGCGGCGGTGACGTCGTGGACGCATCCGCTGTTGCAGGCCGCGGCGAAGATCGGTCCTGCGGTGGCGGCGGGCAACGTGGTGGTGCTCAAGCCGGCGGAGACCACGCCGGTGAGCGCGGTGTTGCTGGGTGAGCTGGTGGGTGAGTTCTTGCCGGCCGGTGTGGTGAACGTGGTGTGCGGTGATCGGGACAGCGGTCGGGCGATGGTGGCGCACGAGGTGCCGGGGATGTTCTCGATCACGGGGACGGTGCGGTCGGGGATGGAGGTCGCGGGGTCGGCGGCGGCGGATTTGAAGCGGGCGCATCTGCAGTTGGGTGGTAAGGCGCCTGCGGTGGTGTTCGCGGATGCGGATCTGGATCGGGCTGCGGAGGGGATCGCGGCGGCGGCGTTCGGCAACGCGGGGCAGAGCTGCACGGCGGCGAGCCGGGTGCTGGTGGCCGGTGAGGTGCACGAGGAGTTGGTGGGGCGGTTGGTGGAGTGGGCCGGGCGGTTGCGGCCCGGTCCGCCGCAGGACGCGGATGCGGCGTTCGGTCCGCTCAACAGCGAGGGGCAGTTGGAGCTGGTGCTGGGCCGGTTGGAGCGGTTGCCGGGGCACGCGCGTGTGGTGGCGGGTGGTCGGCGGCGTGGTGAGCGGGGTTTCTTCCTGGAGGCCACGGTGGTCGACGGGTGCGGGCAGGACGATGAGCTGGTGCAGCACGAGATGTTGGGGCCGTTGGTGACGGTGCAGTCCTTCGCCGGTGAGCAGGAGGCGGTGGAGTTGGCCAACGGTGTGCGCTACGGGTTGACGGCGAGCGTGTGGACGCGTGATCACGGTCGGGCGATGCGGCTGTCGCGGCGGTTGCAGGCGGGCACGGTGTGGGTCAACACCCATGACCTGCTGGTGGCCGAGATGCCGCATTCGGGTTTCAAGCATTCGGCGTCGGCGCGGGATTTCGGCCTGCACGGTCTGGAGGACTACACGCGCATCAAGCATGTGATGTCGGCGTGGGACTGAGTTCGCGTTGTGTCCAGGAGAGGGGTTGCGCGATCGGCTCGCCACTGTGGCCGTCCACTCTCGTGGAACTGGGCCGGGTCGTACTGGACAAGCGGTGCTGGTGTGGCTGAGGCTGATCGGAACGCCGCGCACCGTGGCCGGCAGTCGCATGAGGGGAAGGGCACGTGGTGATCGTTCTTGAGCTGGTGGCCAGGGACTCGGTGCCCCGACCGCACATCCTGATCACTGGCTGGATGTGTGCCCCTCAGGGCGTTCAGTCAGCGGGTATGCGCCTATGTCGATGACCGGGGCCCGCCATGTGGGTTTGAGCGTGACCGACGTTGACCGGGCGGTGTGGTGGTGTACGAGGCGTCTGGGCCTGGGCTTTCAGGAATGGCCGGCCGAGATGACCGGCCCGAGGACGAACTTCCTCTACGACATCATGGAGGCCAACCAGGGCGGCGGCCGGCTTCTCGTCCACCCGGAGACCGGGCTGTGCCTCGGCTTGACGCCGGCGACGGTGCCGGGGGTGGTGGCCGGGCTTCCGGCTGCCGCGCTCGACCGGCTCCGCCGCGGTGACTTCGCGACCTACGGCAACAGTTAAAGCCGCGGCGCAGGGGCGGTCTATCGCGCTTGCACAGCCCGCATAGCCCCAAACAAGTGAACTTCGGTCGCGATCATCACAAGACCACGCAGGGTTTCTGATCTTTCGATCTGTCGGAGCTCCCGCCGCATCAGTATGGTTGCTCCTTGGTCACAAAACCGGTGGAGGAGCAGGGCGGGCTGATGCCGGATCTCATTGAGCAGCTATTCATGACCAACCGCGACTTAGAGGTCCGCGAACAAGCACGAACGTTCGTCGACGACGAGATCACTGCCCGCAGCAGTGATCTGGAAGGCAGCACGGTCCCCGAACTGGACCTTGCCCGGAGCTTCGGCAAGCACGGCTGGTTCGGACTCACCATTCCCACGCGCTACGACGGCATCGGTGCAGGACAGGTGGCCAAAACCGCTGTGCTGGAGGCCATTTCCCAGGTATCACCGCCGATGGGGTACTTGTTCCAGGCCTACTACCTCGGCGTAGCGAAGATCCTGCACCACGGCACCGACGTCCAGCAGGGACGGTGGCTGCCGGCCATCGCCCGAGGTGACTGCCTGCCGACCATCGCCGTCACCGAACCCGGGGCGGGCGGCAACATCGGCCAGACCCGCGCCACGGCCGAGCGGCGCGGAGACACCTATGTCCTCAACGGGGTCGGACTGGCCCGCAAAACGTTCGTGGGTGGCAGCCACAACGGTGCGGATCTGCACGGGGTGATCGCCCGTACACCCGGGACCTCGGGCATCGCCGGGCTCACCGCATTGGTGGTGGAGGCCGATCGTCCCGGGGTGGTGCTCGGCGAGCCCCGCGTCATCGACGGATTCTCGTTCGGCGATGTGGGCTTCGAAGACTGCGAAGTCCCTGCGTCCAACCTCATCGGCGCCGAAGGCGAGGGCATGTACGTCGCGCAAGCCAGCAGCACCCTCTACGGGCGGCTCAATCTGGCGGCAGTCGGCCTGGGCATCATGTCACGCGTCCTCGACGGCACCGTGAGATTCCTGAAGCAGCGCCCTCTGCACCCGGACGCACGTTCCCTTGACCAGCTACAGGTCAATCAGCAGAAGCTGGGCAAGATGCAATCGCTGTACATGTCAACGCGAACCGATGTGTACGCCGCCGCCGCTGGGCGCGACCGGGGCTGGGATGGTGTTGAGCTCGACGCAGCGCTCAACAACGCGAAACTGCAGTCCTACGTCCGCGGGCAAGAACTCGTGGCCCTGGCCAAAGACATCCACAGCGCCTACGGCCTGGTCGGTGCTCTCCCGCGGGACGCGGTGTACCTCGACCACCTCATCTCACCGGCGGGCACGCCAGATTTCCAGCGCTACAGGCTGTTCCAGCACGCTATGGGAACCGAGCGATCATCATGGTCGGCTCGGTTCCCCGCTCAAGTCCAGGAGTCTTCGGAGCTCTAGCAGGCAATCGCGACGGTGCCGTGCATGCTCATCACAGGCGTTCGCCGTCGACGACGGGAGTCAACGGGCGTTTCAAGATGTCCAGCACAGCGTTGGCCTTCTCCTTGATGAACGCGATTCCATCCCGTCCGTACTTGCGGACGTCGTTGTCGACGGTGCACACCGTCGCGAGCACTGTTCCATCATCGTCGATGACCGGCGCACCGAGATACGTGCGCACGTTCAGGAGGTCGAGCGCCGGGTTCTCCCCGAACCTGGGGTAGTCGCAGACGTCGTCGAGCTGCAGCGCCAGCCGCCGCTTGACGACGTGTGCGCAGAAGCCCTCGTTGAGGTTCATGTAGCGCTTCATGCCCCCGTTGGGGTCGTGAAGCCCGGCGAAATATTGCACGGGCTCCTGGTCCGCGTCGAAGAACAGGTTGACCATCGTGTACGGAAGGCCACCGCCGGTCATCGACGACACGTCGGCGGCGAGATCAGCTGCGAAAGCGTCCAGCTCTCGGGCTCCCGTTCGCGTCAAACCGAGTTGCTGCAGTCGTTGGCGGCGTTGGAACGCGCCCGGGTCGTTCTCGAGCGGGTTGCCGTGGCGCTCGAGCCGATAGTCCTCAGTCATGGAACCTCCCGTGGAGCCTCTTACTGGGTGATCGCAAAAAAGTATGTCACGGAGCCGGAACCGTCAGATCTTGCCCTGCGGTGCCGGCTGGTCACGACGACGACGCTCTTTGTGCGCGCCCATGGCGCATTTCGACGTCGAAGTGGAGTTTCTCCGGGGAAACTCCACCGAGGCGCACTTCGGGAAGATGCTCGGCGAACTGAGATTTCCTCCTGCGCTGGTCCCAATTGGGTCCGGAAGCGTCGTCGCCGATTTCGGTGCGGCCGGCCATTGAGGACGCGCTCGCCGGCATCAGAGCAGCGCACGCTTCCGGCGGTGCTCGTCGAACCCGTCCGTCGCGTCGTCGCACACCACGTGCTCACGGCCGCAGCTTACGACGACCGCGAGGGAGACTAGGCCGATTTGGTCAATCTCAGGAGAACTGCTGTCCATCCACCATCTGGTCCGGCCTCGTCGAGGAGCTCACCGCGTGGTGCCTCCGTCTCATCGGGGCGGCTTCAGGAGTCCGTGGCCCGCTGCTTCGGTGTGGTGGTGCGGGTCCAGGGGCGGGCCTGCTCGTAGGCGTGGGCGGCGCGCAGGACGGTGGCGTCGGCGTGGCGCGGGCCGATGATCTGCAGTCCGATGGGCAGGCCGTCGTCGGTGTGGCCGCAGGGGATGCTGGCGGCGGGTTGCTGGGTCATGTTGAACGGGTAGGTGAACGGGGTCCAGGTGGTCCAGCGGTCGCCGTCGGTGGGGGATTCGCGTCCTGCGGTGAAGGCGGGGATGGGGAC